>NZ_JCAKMZ010000033.1:0-38406 GCF_059515865.1 Acinetobacter sp. CY73
GTAAACATCCGCTGAACCCCATTGCTATGTTTTAACGGGGTTCAGGTTTCCAGCGGTGTGGCAGTAATTCTTCTATTTGAGTCACTTTATGTGTCGGCAACCTTTTCAGCACATCACTTAAATAGGCATACGGATCCAGCCCATTCAGTTTTGCTGACTGGATTAAAGTCATGATATTTGCCGCTCGCTGACCACTGCGCAGCGAACCTGCAAATAACCAGTTCTTACGCCCCAAAGCCCAAGGCCGCATTTGATTCTCTGCCCAATTATTGCAAATAGGTAGATTGCCATCATCCAGATAACGGCTTAAGGCTTCCCAACGTTTTAGGCTGTAATTGATGGCTTTAGCAGTTGCAGAGCTTAAGGGTACTGCAAGTTGATGTTGTGTCAGCCATTCATACAGTTGCTGCATAACAGCTTGACTATACTGTTGCCGGTACTTATAGCGTTGTTCTGCTGTACCGTCGGTATTTTTTCTTATTTCAGCCTCTATCGCATAGAGCTTCTGAATCAAGAACAAAGCCTGTTCTGCAATCGGACTTTTTCCAGTCACATGCAACTCATGGAATTTACGACGTGCATGCGCCATGCAGCCCACCTCAATGACCTGACCTGATCTAAAGCGTGCTTTGTAGCCACTGTAATCATCACAGACCAGATGACCCTGCCAGCCTTTCAGGAACTCTTCAGCATGCTGACCTGAACGGCTATCCTGAAAGTCATAAATCACGGCTTGAATTGGATTATATTGAGTTGTTGCATAAGCCCAGACATAACCTTTCTTCGGTTTTTTATCTTTATCATCCATCCGCATGATGGTGACAGGTGTTTCATCTGCATGAATCACCGCTTGCTGTAGGATCACCTTCCTTAATGCATCGGTTAGGCCTTCTAACTCTACACCACAGCGACCTATCCAGTCAGATAAGGTTGATCTGGACAGATCAACACCTGCGCGTAGAAAGATTTGACGTTGACGGTACAGTGGTAAATGATCGGCATATTTAGACACCAGTACATGGCTAAGCAGTTCAGGTGCAGCGATTCCTTTCTCAATCACATAGGCCGGCATTGCTTGTTGGGTCAGTGTGTCACATTGATCACACACCCATTTGCCACGCACATGCTGTTCCTTATAGAACTGTGCCGGTCTGAAATTCAGTTTTTCACTGATATCTTCGCCAATACGACGCAAGGTGCAGCCACAAGCACATTGGGTTGATGCAGGTTCATGCTCAATACGGAGGGTTGGCAGGTGATCTGGCAGTGGTCGACGTTTAGGTTTGTTGACTGGGGCTTTCTGCGCAGCTGCATTGGTTTTATCTGCATTCAGCCGTTCCAGTTCCAGATCAACCGCAGCAATATCTTCTTCGACCGCTTCGTCCCATAGATGGATTTGTTTTGCGCTTAGATGTTCGTTTTTACTGCCGAATTTATGCTGTTTAAATAGCGCAAGCTCATGCTCGTATTTTTGATTAAGAATGGAAAGATGTTGATTCGTGACTTCAAGATGTTGAACTTTGGCATCTAATTGTTGTTTATCTTCTGCGAGTTGTTGATGCTGCAGCGCCAACTGCCGGGTAAATTCCAGCAGTTGTTCATGGGTCAGTTGGCTTAAATCAGGCAGCGTATTCATGACCGCAGTATGGCTGAGATCATGAATATGTGTAAATAAAACGTTTGGAGAATAGCAGAATGGATGAGCTTGGTTTAGAGCATATTCACCACCTGCTGTAAGCCGATTCTCTGCCAGGGCAGACCCTGAATTAACGCCTGTAACTGTTCCGGGCTGATCGCCACGGTTTCACCCTGGTGAACCTGAGCCCAGTGAAATTTGCCCTGTTCCAACCGCCGGGCACACAGCCAGATGCCCAGTCCATCATGCACCAGTACTTTCATGCGATGGCCACGTTTATTACAGAACAGGTAGGCGCAGTGTGGTTTGATATAGCCAAATGCTCTCAGCACCTGAGCCATGGCAGTATCCATACCTGCACGCATATCCATCGGCTGGGTAGCAAGCCAGATTTCATCGATACGGATCATTTGATCAAGCCCTGAATTAAAGGCAGTAATTCCTTTGCCGATTCCACCGGCCAGTCGATCTCGATCATCTGATCCCGTGCGGAACCTTGTTCCTTATGCAATGGAATCCTGATATGAGCGACAGCATTCTTCTCTGGCACAGGTGGCGGAGGTGCTTCTTGTCTGACTGGAGTCGGGTGAAGAATGATGGGAAGAAAGTCGGTCTGTGGACTGGATGGGCTTTTTAATGCAGGGGGCATTGATCTGGACTGGCGAATCCATTTATGCAGCAGATTGGCATTGATCTGATGTTGCATTGCAACCTTAGCTACTGACGTATCTGGCTGCTGGCAAAGCTCGACCAGGTACTGTTTAAACTCAGCTGCGAAGATTCTGCGGGTTCTTTCTGTCGTTTGTTCAGTGTCTATAAAAGTGTCTAAGGCCATAAACATAATGTCCATTTAATAAATAATGGACACTATCGGGATATTGAGCAAATAAGAAAAGTGGGGTTCAGCGGACGCTTACGTTAATTGCTATGGATATGGGAGATGAGTTTGATTTAGGAAAAGATGAAACTCTGAAAGTTTTAGAATTTCTCATAGATCAAACTTGATTTCGTATTTAGATAATTTGAGTGAAGCAAAACTGAGCTTCTTTAATAAAATGAAATTAATCCCTGATAATAAAGCTGTAACTTTTGTAAAACCTGGGATCATTCGAATAAATACTTTAAGAAATAAGATTGCACATCAACTAGATGTTAAATTTACTAATAAAGATTTACTCGAGATCACTACTATCTTAAAGATGGCTAGAATTAATGTAGATAATCTTAGCTTTATAGAAAAATTTACATCTGTTGCATGCACGTGGCTTACACCTCGAAATGATAAAATTCAAAGTTATATAGCAGAATCTACATCTTACATGAAATTTGGTGAGTGAAATTCAACTATCCTAAGATAGTTCTGGTTCATTGATTCCGAGTATTACACCTTTTTTATTCTTAGTCTTGATATAGATAACCCTATCATTTTGGAAATTATCTATCATTTGAAAGAGTTCTCTCTTAGCTCTAGATTTAGTCTGTATGTTAGATACCTTGTCTTTATTTACAAATGCATAGAAACCATCAAGGCTGCACATTTTTTTAAATTCCACATGCATTTTCGATAATAAAAATGAATTATATGTATCTAAAGACATCCATCTGATGACTTCCAACATATCATCATACTGCTTATTTAATAAGCTTAAGCTAGCATTCAATCCGAAAACTGGACTCGTATAGTCAATTGTATTATCACTAGGCTTCCTATTAAAAAATTTCCAAATAGGTTCGTGATGAGCAAATCTATTTCTAAACTCTCTTATTAAATTAAAATGTTTATCTATATCGCTACGCTTATATCCATAAGGTGCATTAGGGAATACATTCCTAAATAAATTTGGCCAAATTAAATGCTTGTTGGTAATTTCCTCATAATCTTTACTCAACAGGGTTGTCCAAAAACCAAAGGGAACTTTACTCAGTATATCGTGAGCCTTATAGTGGGGTTTTCCTTTTATTACTTCTCTAATTGCAGTCTCAATATGAAGTTCAGATGAACTTGATTTTTTTCTTTGACCTGCACTATCAACCCATTTTCCTTTCTGGGCTGGTTTCATTCTCGAGATTTTCGAATCTTGAAGATCGGTAACCATTAATTTAAACCAATAAGGATTACCCATATAACTTGGTTTACCTGATGTTGGTACAGGCTGATGATAGTTCTGAACAGCACAATCCAAAGCATTTCTTAAAGTAATTTCTAAGGTGTGTATGATGGGGTAGATAGCAGAAGAAATTGCTATGTTCCAATAATAAGCTCTTATTACTTCTTGATCACTACTAAGCTTCAGAACAGTTCTATAGGAATCTAAACGTGCAGATGAAATAAATTGGCTCATTTTTCTACTGGATCTTTAAATAGTTGTGATTTGCATGAATATATATTAGTATATACTCATATACACGCTATGCGTTCCCTGTCTCTCTGAAAGATATAAACATAGTGTACAGTTTTTTGGAAAAGCCACCTTTTAGGTGGCTTTTCTCTTTTTAAGTAAAGACTTTAGAATTTTAAAAGCTCACTTCTTCGTTAGTGGGCTTTTTTTCGTTTACAAATTTTATTCTTCTGTGTTAAAAGGTGATAACCTAAAAAAATGCATATAAAAAAGAAAAAATATAAAGGTAATTTCTATTTTTTTTACCTAAATTTAGGTATTATTAATCTAATTTCGTACTTTAGGACAATTAAAACAATGCCATCTCTTAACAAGATTAAAACTAACTCTCGACTAAAAGAACTCTTCGGGTGTGAAGAAGATCTACTATTACAAATAATCAAAAATGCTTATTTATGTAGAACAGAAACTACAAATAATCATCCAAGAACTTATGGTGGGACTAAACAGTACAATGAAGGAATATGTTTTCTCAGAGAAGAATTAGCTCCTCATGGTTATATAGCTTATGAGCAATTAGGATCTAATTGGGCTCTAAACCAAGCAAAAAATGTGGCGATAACTGTTATGGCTGGCAATTCATGGGTTGGGCGAATTGGTGGTTTTACCACTAATCAAAAGGATTTAAAGCCAAAGCAAGGAAGAAACCGTAATCCTAGAGGAAGTATGTTTGCTAAAATAGCACATGCTCAACTACAAGATGATCTATTCTCCCAAAGTAATAAACCTAGCTTTTATTGTTGGGTCTTAATGTACTTTATAGATTTCAAAACAAATGTCATTCGAAGTGAAATAGCATGTCCCTCTAAGATGACGGCTAATGGTAGATATATTGAGCAATACTATGAACGAATTATTTTGTCTGAAATTTCTATTGATCTAGATCAAGAAATAGAAGATAGCGTACTGCCTATACAATCTATTCAAAATGAAGTAGTTGAAGAATTCAATTTTGAAGTAGCTTTAAAGAAAAGAGGTTAATGATGGTTAATATGAGTCGGTTCGAACTCGCTCGAAAACGGAGAGGTCTTACCAAGAAAGATTTGGCTCATAGTTTAGATGTTACAGACCGCACAATATCCAATTGGTACAGCCAATTAGACATTGATATGAAGCATTTGGAAAAAATATCTGAAGTTCTTAAATTCCCTAAAGAGTTTTTTTTAGAAACAACTGATCTAAATTTACCAAATACTGAAACTGTAAGCTTTCGAGCTCTTTCTAAAATATCTTCTCGGAAAAGAGACATTGCTTTAAGTCAAACTGTTATCGCTGAATTAATTAATCAATGGTTAGATAGTAAGTTTGAACTTCCAATGCCGGTTATTCCAGATCTTCACGAACTAAGAAACAGTTCTACAACGTCCTCTAGTATTAAACTAGTTGAGGAAGATAGTGATTTACTTTTGACTTACGCTCAAATGTGCGCTGAAGTAGTCAGAAAGGAATGGGGCCTAGGAGAAAAACCTATTTCCAATATGATTTCCTTACTAGAGTCGAAAGGTATAAGAATTTTCTCATTATCAGATGAAGCTCAAGAAGTTGATGCCTGTTGTCAATGGATAAATGATCGACCATTTATTTTCCTGAATGTTGCAAAAAGTTCAGAAAGATGCCGTTTCGATGCTGCGCATGAGCTAGGTCATTTAGTAATGCATAGACATGGAGTCATTGAAGGACGTCAAATGGAGCAAGAAGCGAATGCTTTTGCTTCTGCATTTTTAATGCCGAAAAAAAGTATTTTAGCTGACCCCATCTCTACCCTAAATTTAAAGACGATCATTGCCAAGAAAAAGTATTGGAAAGTTTCTGCAGCTGCTTTAACTTACAGATATCACCAGTTAAATTTAATTACTGACTGGAACGCAATTACTATTTATAAAAAACTTTCAGAATTGGGACGTACCATAGAGCCAGAACCAATAGCTCATGAACGCTCACTATTACTATTTAAAGTAATGAATCTTTTAAAAGATGAAGGCCTGCGACCAATTGATATAGCAGAAGAATTGAAGCTTTCATTTGAGGATTTTAATGGTCTTACTTTTGGCATTCCTAAAGAATTAACGGATGAAATGATAGAGTTAAGACGTTCTAAACTAAGGTTAGTAATTTAGTAGAAGGGAACTGTTATGTTCCCTTTTATTTAACATAAAATCTCCTATAAGAAATTCAGTTGTTAGAACCCCCACTTAACATTTCCATAATTTCCTTTTTTTACTACTAAAGCTGAAAAATTTAAGTGAATATTGTAAAAAATAGGAAAACATTACCGCTTTTCTCTTTCTAAAAATAAAAATATCTTCCTATAAAAATTGTCTTACTTTTTTTGGTCAATGTTTTATATATCTATATGATATTTAATAATAAATTTGACAATATTTTGCTTTTACATTAATATTCAACTTATCAAGTTAATCTGTTTAAGTGAAAGTGCTTCAAACTAAATCTTTCATGCAGTACAAGAAACCACCTTTTTAGGTGGTTTCTTGTTTTTAGAACTGAAATAGATTTCAAGGGCTAAGTGATTAATAGGTCAAACGTCATCATAAAAATCATCAATATCAGCTTGTGTCCGTACGATCTTCATCGGCAGTTTTCTAGTCGCTTCCTCGATACACTTGATAGCTTCTTCATGTGTAAGTGTTCCTGCATCAAGTTGCTCTAACAACAGCTTATTTTCTGCATCGACTTTGTGACCACCGACAGTCATGAAACCGATGACTTTATCTGTTAAATTTTCACTCATAGACCCGCCCATTCTGCATGTTGTAATGCTTGCTATAACCATGCTCTTTCACATATTCGGCTTGTCTTTGCATAAATTCAAACTCTCTCTGTTCTGCTCTTGTAGTGCTATCTTGATCGGCTTGTGATGGCTCTTTCGACATGCAGTTCAGAAAGCCAACACAGCAGAGGACGACAAGAAAAAAAGCTAACTGTTTTTTAACCATAAAATCACCATATTTATTTGTTATATTTTATCTTTTTCATGACAGCTTTCACTTCTATTTCAGTAGATTCTTTGATCTCTGCGTTCGATTTAGGGTCTGCTAGATTTCTATTTTTTGCTTGGTTTCTTCGCAATAGATCTGCATAAATATACTTTTCTAATGCTTTTTCATCTTCGATCTGGCTTAGGCTAGCATCAATATGATTTTCAGCTTTAAAAGAGAGAATAATTTGAGTAAATCCTGAAATTCTTGTGTGAAGTTCCGCAAAAGAATGGATATTAAAATCGACTCTCGTACTATAAAATGCTTCTTTTTTAATCTGTTCTAAATCAAAGGCTTGATAGATTGGAAATGTACGTTTCTTTTGAACTTGTCTTCTCCCTTTGACTGCATTCTGACGTACTGCCCTACGGTTGTACTTCTTTTCAAGCTCATAACAGATTTCACCTATATCTTGAGCTGTGCCACGAAAAGCAGGTACATTCGACAAAGCAAAAACACCTGCTTCAATCGCTTTTTTTAGCTCATCATCATTCAACCAAGTTTTAACCTGATCTTTAGTCGGGCTGACTTTGTTTTTTGCTTCAAATTGCTGTTTTTTAAGATGCTTCTTTTGTGTAAGTTTGGACTGAATCCCTGCTCTGCACAGCTTTAGAATATGCGCTTTATACTGCGGTGTAAGATGCCAAGTCCATGAAGCAGGTTTAATTTGCTTTACCTCACCCTTTTTTTCTTGCATCGACTTATATTCAGCTAAACGTTTTTTACTCCGATCAGAAAGGCGAAGTACCACTTTGGGCATGTCCTGACTGAAAAGCTGTAGCCGTGAATCACGGTGTAAAAGACAGTGAAAAGTATCCTGACATGGTCTGCCATCCTTTTCCTTAAAGCTTTTTTTTATGATTTTCTTTTGATAGCTAATCACACGCTGAAACCGTTGCTCGGCGGTCATCTTAGCCATTTCAACTTCTGTTAAATCAAGGTCTTCGATCATCTTTGTGATGACTGATTGTTTCTCCCTCAAGGCACTCGGTAAAGTGACCATAACAAAAACTTGGCACTTACCTTGCCGTAAAAGTTGCTGATTAAGCTGAATCACCAAATGTGCATTGCACAAGCCCTTTTTATCTCTAGCTTTAGAGCGTGAGTCTCCTGTTTTACTGATGCTAAATTTGCTGATCAACCAAGCCAAAGTGTTCTGTGCTTTATCAACATCAATGAAAAATTTTTGATAGAACGTGGCTTTAGCTAGATACACCGTTCGGTGTAAAGCAGACATTGTGATTTCATCACTTGTCGTATAAAAAATCATGTATTCCCCAAAATCTATAAATAAAAGCCGAGATGTAGTAGGGCGAATGTAGTAAAAATAAAAATTTAGGGTCTTACTTTTTTTAATGTATTAACATCTCTTCACAAATCTGTTTTGCTTTTTAATACAAGGCTTGCGTAGCAAGGCTTTTAAAAGTTTTTCGAAGAAAAACTGCCACCTGAAAGGTGGCTAAGGGGCAACGGGACGTAGTTAAGTTGTTCCTAAGATTAACTCGGCTCGTTGCCCTGCTCTTATTCACCATCTGACTTCACAATGGTATAAACGATTCAGAACGACATTTTCAGTGTGACGCTGAAAAAAGACTTTTCGACGCTCTAGGGCAGTCGGCGGTCCTTGACCTCAAAGTTAAGGACTGACCATCCTTAACTGTTTTTTCTTTTCGAAATAGCTAAGGACTGACCATCCTTAGTGCATCTTGGCTCTTACGTGGCTGTAAGAGTTGGCGAAAGCCTATATTTTCGTGTAGCTCTATACTGGTGAAAGCTAGTTGGTAGGGTTGCGACGGAGACTGTGAGAACCTCAATGCAAAACCTCACTGCTACTCTTTGAGTAGGAATGGTTTGCATGTCAGTTCTCCTTTTATCCTTTCAGTTAAATCAAATTGCCCTCAGCCCATATAAAAACACTCGGCTGAGTCGCCTTCGGGCGACACTGAAAAACTTAGAGCCATTCTGAGTCTAAAGACCTGAATTGCAATAAGCCGTTTTATGAAATGGAAGTCGAGACATGAAGTCGAGACGCAAACACCATACGCTGGGTTAACCTGTTAGTGATTATTCACTGTTGGGAGGTTTAGAAGCCTTATCTTGCGTACCCAATCGGGGAGGACGTGCATCAACCGCTAAGTGGGAAATTGCACGGGGGAAGAAAAAAGTCGAAAGGCTTGTGGGTCTGTCTCATTTGACAGATTCCCTCTCGGTCAGTGGTAACACTGATCGCCAAATAGCTCAACCGAACCACCTCTTTTAGCGTCAAAAATACGCTAGAAATGACAGGGGTTGGAGGGATGCTTATGAAAACTTTTAAAAAGTGATTGATCTGACCAACGAAAACCGTGTGATTTAAGTGGAGTTGCGGAACAACGCTCCATGAAGTCAAGGATGGCAAACCAAATGTTGCACGGTGTAATGTTGAAGGTCTAGTAAGCCCTGTTTCTGTTTATTCAGATACAGTGATTCATAAAACTAAAGTGGGAAGCACAGGAGTTTAAGTTAAACGGGTTAGCCTCCGTTTAGGCGTTCTAAGGTTGAAAAGCCAAAAGAAGAACTTTAGTCACAATAAAAATCTGTGAAGGCTTCATTTGCCCAAGTAGATACAAAAGACTTTAACCTGTGAGAGATCGTGCGAGTAAGTGATAATCCGCCGAAGGATTATCTGCTAATCAGTCGAGTACGAAAAAAACGTGCAAGCCTGTGGATGAAAGTGCGAACGGAAATAGTGAGATAGAAATCGAAAAGTTAGAATTTTGTTGCGGTTAAACAGGTCGTTTAACTTCTCCCAAAGCTTTGGTCGGCTGTGGGATTCAGGGTGGTACTTGAAAGCAAAATTCTAGGTCAAATTTAGGTTTTTTATAAAAACCAAGAGTTTAAGTTCAGCTTAAACACGGTCATCCCGTATCAGTGGCAGTTTTCAAAATTCTGTAAAAAAATTAGCGTTTCAGATCTTCGTAAAAGATCTCAGTCCACTAGTGCAACTGAAACTGTACTAGACCGATGAATGGATTTTTTTATTTAGCATTTTTGGCAACTCGGTCAAAGTCAGCCTTTAATCAAAATACAAAAATTCGGGATTCAAGCGATTGATGTTTTTCGCTTTTTAAAAACATCAAATCGCCATTTTTAATGGCACACCTTTCAACAAGGTTTGTTGATGCAATCCTCAGCATGACGAGGACTATCTAGCCCAAATGAGTTTGATTTTTAAATAAATATGTTCATTTCTAAACTGATTTATTCAGTTTTATCATTAGTTTTTGGGAACTATCACAATTTTGTGGTAGTTCCTGATCCTTCATAAATGCTCGCCATTTGCGTTCTAAGCGACTTTTCTTGATCTGCATATAAACACTAAACCACAAAATTAAAAATTGAAACTGACGCAAACTGTGCGACTAAAATTCATCTTTCGGCACGTCTTGTTCACGATCTGCCATAAAATCTTCTAAACCTTTGGGATCACTATAAAGTCTAAAGAACTCTTCCCAAGTGTGTACTTGCTCTTGATCTTCTTTAAAGAATCCATCCTTATCAAGTTTATAACTTCTTGGAGGTTTATCTAAAATGCTCATCGAGAGATAAACCAAATCTTCATCTTTTCTATCTTTGCTCATATCAAATCTCCTTTAGCTTGTCTACGAGCGATACAAAAGAAATGATCTCATCTGCTCTAGCTCTCCACCGTTCGTTCCTCACGGGTGGTGAGCTAGAGCAGATTTCGGTAATATTCACCCTACCTTCGCTAATTTAAAATTAGCGAAGGTATTGAATATCACCTTTTAAAAACATCACGGTATGGAGCCGCTATCGCCTTCAATCGGTACAAGACAAGATGCGTCATTATTGTCTCGCAGGGGAGTATTTATGGAGCTGATCTCCACCCTGCACACGCCTTTCTCCCCCATTGGCTTGCTATCTCGGCGAGGGAGTTACCCAACATACCACTTAAACAATCGACCAACGTATTCCCTGCGTTCCCTCAATAGTGCAATACATCAGATTTGAGGGTGACTAGTGTATTACTACACATTATCGTCTTATAATTCATGTACCTGCCGTCACTTATCCTCCTGCATACATGAATCGTTCTACAGAAGCCGTGATAAACACGCACTTACAAACTTCCATAGTTACGCAGAACAAACGAAATCGAACAAAATTGGATTGAATTACTCAACCACAATAATTTGTTGCTTATTTGATGGCGACAAAGTACTAAATAACGAAGGACTCTCGATTAACGGCTTGCAAAAATATTAAAAAAAGTCATAATATCTATTAGGTACAAGCCTTTCGGTGAAATCAGTAAGAGGTGGTACTCTACTGATCTTCGTTAGATGATGCGTCAACATCAAATAACTGCGTACCTCCATACTATCAAGAAATGTCTCAGCTATACAATAGCTGAGACATTTTTTTTGGTTTTTTTTCAGAAATTATATCAATATAAAACATTGACCGAAAAAGCTTTTTTCATTAACTTACTCAAGTTAAATAAGTTACATAACTTTAATTTGATTAAACCCTTGATCTGTCTGAAAAACTTTCTATAATTAAAATTAGATAAGTTACGTAAGTTAAATAAAAACTATGATTATTCTCGTTGGTGGTGAAAAAGGAGGGTCTGGTAAAAGTTGCCTAGCCCAAAATTTAGCTGTTTATTTGCAAGCTAATAATAGAGATATTTTATTACTCGATGCAGATCCACAAGGTACTACAACTGATTGGATTAAAGAGCGTGATGAAAACAGTAAAGTCGAAAGTATTCCTTCTGTTCAAGCGGCAGGTAATATTCGCCAAATATTATTAGACCTTTCTAAACGTTATCAAGACATCATTATTGATGCAGGCGGCCAAGATTCTGAAGCACTACGCTCAGCAATGACAATTGCTTCTCACATGTTATTGCCATTTAGACCTAAAAGACGCGATTTAAAAACGTTAGTTCATGTTGAAAAACTGATCCGGTTAGCCAAGGCTGTGAACCCAGAACTTTATACTCGGGCAGTCATTACTCAATGTCCAACTTTACCAAGCCAATCTCAAAGAATTTTAGATGCTAAAGAGGCATGTGAATCTTTTGATTTGACTTCATTGAATAATTTCACATGTAATAGAAATATCTACGATGATGCTGATGAAAATGGATTATCGGTTTTTGAAATGTCATCTGATGAAAAAGCCAAACAAGAAATTGAACAAATTGCTAAAGAGTTTTTAGGAGATCTTTAATGGCGCTTAAAGGCTTAAAAAAATCTGAGCAAGTCTCAAACGATGAAACCATCGAAAACTTTATCCAAGGTGCAACTAAACGTGTCAAGAAGATAGAACCCTCACAGCAAAATTATAAAAGATATACTTTCTCTTTGACTGAAGATGTGAACCAGCAAATAGATACTCTTTTGGTAAATTGTAGGGTTGCTAAAGCGAACCGTTCTATCATTTTGAAAGCGGCTATTAGTCAATTACAGAATCTCTCTGCTGAAGAACTTCAAAAAGTCGTATTAGATCACACCAAATAAGTTACATAACTTATTTAAGTTACATAACTTATTTATAGTTTTAAGTTTTTACTACACAAACTTATGGAACATTGCTTAACTAAGTAATCGTGTAACGTGAAGAATCATTTAAAAAGCCCTACTTAGCACAGTTGGGCTTTTTAATGCAAGATAAAGATATGATTTATAATGAATAAAAAAGAGAATTTCGTATAACGTGTATTATGTTAATTTCAGAAAAATTTAAACTTATTAGTTAGAGTTATAGCCAAATTTTCGTGTTAGTAACGTATCTTTCCACCAACTTTCTCTACTTAATATAACGTTATCATCTGTAGTTGATTTAAAAATATCTAGTATTGAATATCTAAAGTTGTTTTCAATGTGTTCCTTTGAAAGTAGCTTTAATTGAACATTGCCACCATGTCTACTTTTAATATAGTTTTGCCATCTGTTTAGCAACATATTTTCCGCATATGCGGAACCCACATACTTTTTACCATTGGAAATATCAGTGATTAAATACACAGCTTTTTGGTTTTGTAACGCTGTTTTCCACGATTCTTTATCAATTACGCGTGTTAACTCTTTCCATGAAATATTAACATTTTCATATCCTGGGAAAAGATCATTATCAAAGATATCAGGAAGGATTTGATGGATTTCACAATCGTTAATAATCGTATGAGCATTACGAATTAAAGTCTGTGATGTGTTTTTATATTTAACAATAACTCGTCCAAAATATTTGCGGTATTGTTCCAATACTTCAAATTCATAACCCACATCATTGAACTTGTTTAGATCCTTAGTAATCTTTCCTATATGAACTAATAGCCATAAGTCTTCATTTGGTTTTATTCTGATCAACCCTATAGTTGTTTGACCATCTTTATAAGACTTTTTGGAATTATAGTTCCAATAGTGGCCTTTAAGAAGTTCATCCATATTGCCATCTTTGAACACTTCTATCGGATTCCAATTCCCACCAAACATGAGGTTTAATCGAATTTTTACGTTATCTAAGTTTTTAATTTGTAATATGTTATTTAACATTACTCTATGATCAATATTTGCGAATGTATCTAACTTTTCCAGTGCTCTTAAAACTAAACCAGAACGCAAACTATGGGGAAGTGTTCCCTCCATAAAACGTTCTACACGAATGGTTGAAGTTAAGAATGCTAAAATAGTATTTTCATCAAACGTGGTAACAGTATTTTCATCTATATCATTGTATATAGATAAAATTTCTTGATAATTAAAAACCATATGATTTTGCATTGCGTGAATAAACTGCTCCTCAATCTCTGTAATAGAGAGCGATTGGTCTATCTTTAACTTTTCTAAATCAGTTATGAGAGCTAGTAGAGATTCATATTTATTCATCATTAATTTTCTAAAGTAACTATATTTATAAATAATTTATAATAAAAACAAAAAGATATCAGTTTAAAAAAACTCCAATACAGTTCATAACGTCACATTTTGTCGTTCAATGATCAATTAAGATAATGGGCATTACGCGAAATGAGGCTGAGAATCATGATTTTTAGGCTTCACATAAGAGATTTTATGTTAAGAGCATACAAAAAATGCCCTGAATCTGGGCATTTCGCATAAGGTGTATTATGTTAATTTTAGAAAATCTAAAAAAGGGATAGTTAAAAACTATCCTTTTATCTTTTAAAAATTATCTTAATAATAATACTGGTTTTGTAGAGCTTGATAACAATTTGGTCGTCGTACTACCAATAAAAAACTGACGTATTTTTGAATGACCGTATGCACCAATCACCATCATATCAATAGCGTTTTTCTCTTGGTAATCTAATATTGATTTCTCAACATCCCCTTCAAGCACGCTATCAATGACATCAAAACCATTATTTGCAAGCAACTCTTTTGCCCAAGTGACTTGAGATGCTATATCACTATTTGGCTTACCAACATATACCACATGAGCTGTCAGGTTTTTTAATAAAGGGCTATTGGCAATTTTGTCTACACAAATACGTGCAGTCTGACTTCCATCAAAAGCAATTAAAAAAGACTTAGGTGGACTAAAGGGCGCAGATGTTATTAATACGGGTTTATGAAGGGCACGAACAACATTTTCAATATGGGTTCCAACTTTACTGGAATCATGCTCGGTTTCAGTCCCATGCTTACCCATAACAAGAACTCGAATGTCTTCTTCCATTCCCATAATTGTTTCTAAAAGACTGCCATGGCGTTGAAAACTTTGAGCATCAATAGAGAACTTCTCCAATAAATAGTTCTTTGCTTCCCGAAGAAAAATCTGGCCATGCTCTAGCTCGATTTTTCCCTTACGTTCTTCGAGTTCAACCAATTCTTTGAGCAAGGTTTCTCGACTTCCTAGACCAATTGCACCACTTAAATCTTGCGGTGCTTTTGCTTTTGGCTTATCAATGACATGCAATAGTTTAATAGGTGAATTAAGTTTATCGCTAAACCAAGCTGCATAATCACACACAGTATTTGTTACTAATGATCCATCAATACATGCAATAATTTTTGACATAACTAATCCCTCTTAGTGGCTATTTAAGCGATCTAAAGCATCTGGCTTATCATGGATACCAAACTTATCGACTAATGTTTTACTAGCTTCATTCATTCCAATAAGTTCGACTTCTGTTCCTTCACGTCTAAACTTAATGACCACTTTATCTACGGCAGCAACCGCAGAAACATCCCAGAAGTGTGCCTGACTGACATCAATTACCACTTTTGAAAGTGCCTCTTTGAAATCAAATGCAGAAGTAAATTTATCTGCTGAACTGAAGAACACTTGACCTGTTACCGTATAAGTACGTGTGCTTTCTGATTCATCAAATACAGATTGAATCGCCATATAGCGTTCAATTTTATTGGCAAAAAATAATGCAGAAAGAAGAACACCGACTAATACACCATAAGCCAGGTTATGTGTGGCAACAACTACGACGACTGTAACGATCATCACGATATTGCTAGAGAGAGGATATTGCCGGATATTGCGCAGAGAATCCCAGTTAAATGTTCCAATTGATACCATAATCATGACAGCAACCAGTGCAGCCATTGGAATGACTTTAAGCCAGTCACTGATAAACACCACCATAATCAACAGGAAGACCCCGGCACTAAATGTAGATAAACGGGTACGCCCACCAGATTTCACATTAATAATCGATTGACCAATCATGGCACAGCCTGCCATTCCGCCTAAGAAACCTGAAGCAATATTGGCAACGCCTTGTCCTTTACACTCACGGTTTTTATCACTATTGGTATCTGTTAAATCATCGACAATCGTTGCTGTCATCATAGATTCAAGCAAACCTACGGCTGCTAATCCCAGTGAATAAGGCAAAATAATCGTTAAGGTTTCAAGATTTAAAGGAATATCAGGAAGCAAGAAAATTGGAAGCGTATCCGGTAATTGCCCCATATCTCCGACGGTTCTTACATCTAAACCAATGAATAAGGCAAAGAGCGTAAGTAAGACAATACAGATGAGAGGAGAGGGTAAAAGCTTCCCTATCACTGGAATATAAGGGAATAGATAAATAATGGCTAAACCACCAATTGTCATCGCATAGACATGCCATGTCACATTAGTGAGTTCAGGTAATTGAGCCATAAAAATCAGAATAGCCAGGGCATTCACAAAGCCAATCACAACTGACTTGGATACAAACCGCATCAAGGCACCTAATTTTAGATAGCCGGCTAAGATTTGAATAAATCCTGTCAAAATTGTGGCTGCTAATAAGTATTGCAGACCATGCTCTTTAACCAGTGTTACCATTAATAACGCCATGGCACCGGTTGCCGCAGAAATCATACCAGGGCGACCACCTACGAAAGCAATCACCACGGCAATACAGAATGAAGCGTATAACCCGACTTTAGGATCGACACCTGCAATAATAGAGAAGGCAATTGCTTCAGGAATTAGAGCCAAAGCGACAACAATACCCGCAAGGACATCCCCGCGAATATTAGAGAACCATTGTTCTCGAATAGTGGATAACATGAAATAGCCTATTTTTTTAAATTTTAAGAAAGGCTAGTGATGTGATATATACGACACACAAGCTACTACACCACATCACTAGACAGTGATGAGTTATTTACTGATTTAAGAGGTAAATAAACTTATGGTGGCGTAAGTGTCATATTAAGAAAGATATCTATTTTGGAGGATTTCGGGGGCAATCATAGCAGCTAGCCCCTTTTCTATCCACCCTAAACGCAGTACTGAAGTAAAAGCTAAGAATTATCATAGATAATTTTAGAATTGATTTATGCCCATTTAACATAATGGTTGTTATACGAAGTCGACTTGTAATGCAATTTGCATTACAGTACTCTTAGTACATTAAATAACTGGGAGATATGATGGCTACTGTTAACTTCAGGGTCGATGAAGCCCTTAAAGAAAAATCCTATTCCATCCTTAAAGAACAAGGTATTGCACCTACAGATTTCTTTACTAGTATTCTTGAGTATGTTGCTACGACTGGGAAACTACCTGTCAAGAAAGCTTTGCTTTCAGAAGAAGATGAAGAATTATTAGCTCTTGTCCGTAAGCGCATTAATGACCCTAAAGAGATGTTTGAGGAAGTCACATTAGATGACTTATAAGCTTTTACGTCACAAAGACTTTACAGCAGAATGGGAAAAACTCCCTGTTGCTATACGAGATCAATTTAAGAAGAAGCTAGCCAAAGTCATAGAGCAGCCACATATTCCAAAGAATATGCTTAGAGGCGATCTTGCGGGTTGCTATAAAATTAAATTATTAAAAGCTGGTGTCAGACTTGTCTATCAAGTTAAAGATGATCAGGTAGTTATCTTGCTCATCACAGTCGGGAAACGAGCTGATAGCATAGTTTATGACGAAGCTAAAAAGCGCATTAAAGACTAAAAATGGGAGCTTATAGCTCCCATTTTTGCATTCGTATAATGTATATTATGTTAATTATAGAAAAACTAAATACTCTTTTGATTTATACGTTTCGACAGCTCTTCAGCACTTTCAATACGCTCAGAATAACGATCAGTTAAATATGCTGATTGTCCCCTGGTTAAAAGCGTAAATTTATATAGCTCTTCCATCACATCCACAATTCTTATGTAGTAAGAAGATGGCTTCATACGCCCATTTTCATCAAATTCTAAAAAAGCTTTTGGAATGGATGATTGATTCGGAATTGTAATCATCCTCATCCAACGACCTAGAATCCGTAGCTGATTAACCGCATTAAATGATTGAGATCCACCACAGACTTGCATGACAGCAAGGGTTTTACCTTGAGTAGCACGAATTGCACCTGCTGCCAGTGGAATCCAATCAATTTGAGCTTTTAAAATAGAACTCATCGAACCATGTCGTTCAGGTGAACACCACACCATCCCTTCTGACCAAGCCAAAAGTTCATGCAGCTCTTTTACCTTTGGATGTTCAGTATTTGCATCTTCCGGCAGAGGCAATCCCTTTGGATGAAAGATTTTTACCTCAGCCCCAAAGTGTTCCAATATTCGCCCTGCTTCTTGAACAGCTAGTCGGCTATAGGACACTTCTCGATTTGAACCGTAAAGCAGTAAAATACGGGGTGAATGATCCAGCTCTTTGGCTTGAACTTTGTCTAAAGTCGGTTGTTCAAGAAGATTTAAATCTATATTTGGGAGACTCATAGCGTTATATCTCTTTAAAAACTTTTTTTCTAAGCCACAGTGACACACTCACCAAAG
The DNA here is from genome assembly GCF_059515865.1 of Acinetobacter sp. CY73. NCBI lineage: Bacteria > Pseudomonadati > Pseudomonadota > Gammaproteobacteria > Moraxellales > Moraxellaceae > Acinetobacter > Acinetobacter sp. CY73. Next base: position 18,305 of record NZ_JCAKMZ010000033.1, read on the forward strand.
CAATCAGTACAGGAACTTCAACCAGTGGCCCAATGACCGTTGTAAAAGCAATCGGTGATGCCAAACCAAACGTCGCAATAGCAACAGCGAGCGCTAATTCAAAATTGTTACCTGCCGCAGTAAAAGAAATAGCCGCAGTTTTTGGATAATCATTCCCCATCCACTTACTCATAAAGAAACTAATGAAAAACATCAGGACAAAGTAAATCGTTAGAGGAATTGCAATTCTGAGTACATCGAGTGGCAAACTGACTACTTCACCACCTTTCAGGCTAAACATAGCCACGATGGTAAATAACAGGGCAACGAGGCTCAGCGGACCAATTTTAGGAATAAATTTGGTTTGATACCAAAGCAACCCCTTTTGTTTCACAAGAATAAAGCGAGTTAAAAAACCCAGTAAGAACGGGATACCCAAATAAACCAGAACTGCATGGGTAATCGTCCAGAAACTGACATTAATGATTTGCGCTTCCACACCAAAATATGGCGGTAAGAAGGTGAGAAATAGCCAAGCATAGGTACTAAAAAACAAGATTTGGAAAATACTGTTAAATGCCACTAATCCTGCAACATACTGATTATCACCACATGCCAAGCCATTCCACACCAAAACCATTGCAATACAACGAGCCAATCCAATCAGGATCACACCGGTCATATATTCAGGATAGGACTGTAAAAAAATGATGGCTAAAGCAAACATTAAACACGGTGCAATCAGCCAGTTTTGAACCAAAGATAAGGTAAGCGTTCGTTTATCTTTAAATACTTGTGGCAAGGTCGCATAGTCCACTTTGGCCAGTGGTGGATACATCATCAAAATCAAGCCAATCGCAATCGGGATATTGACTGAATCCATACTCATCTGGTCTAAAGCAACAGATGCTTGAGGAAAGAACACCCCAATTCCCACACCTAATGCCATCGCAATGAAAATCCAGAGCGTTAAATTACGATCTAAAAATGAAAGCCTTGAAGTAGACATAATTTTACTCAATATTTGAAATTTTATTGATTTCTGCAATAAGCTCAGAACGAGAAAATTTGTTTATATCTAGTGCAAATAAAGCATCTAGGCGTTTATTAATGTGATCAACTGTCACTAAAAAAGCTTTCAGCTTTTCTTCTTCAGGAAGGTCTAAATGAGATGGGTCAGATAAGCCCCAATGCGCCTTAATCGCTCCCCCTAAGTAAAGTGGACAAGCTTCTTGAGCGGCTTGATCACACACGGTAATCACCACATCAGGTTGATACTGTTCACAGTCATCAATGGTCTTACTTGATAAACCGTCAGTAGATAAGCCTAAATTGTGTAAAGTCTTAATGGTGAATGGATGAACCTGACCTGAAGGCCTACTGCCAGCACTGTAAGCTTTCCAACCCTCAGGCGCACGGCTATTGAATAACACTTCTGAAAGAATGCTACGGCAACTGTTACCCGTACATAAGAATAAAAATTTCATCAGTATTACTCGCAATGCACTGAAATTGAAGAATGAACAAGAGGGTTATTCATGATGTCGTCATTTTGATTTGAGATAATGTTTAAAACATCATTTGCCCATTCAGGAAGATTTGGGTTTAAACGGTAATACACCCATTGCCCTTGTCTTTGATCAAGCAGAATGGAAAGATTTCGAAGTAAGGCCAAATGGCGAGAAATCTTAGGTTGGCTGAGTTGTAGCTGTTCTGTCAGTTCACACACACAAACACTTTGTTTGGCCATTACTAACTTCAAAATATCCAAACGAGTCGGGTCAGCAAGACACTTAAAGAAATCGGTTTGATTCATTTTCTTATAACTCACTATATTTACTATTGCGAATATACGCATATCCATATATAAATGCAATATTGTTTTGCACTGAGAAAAGTCATGTCACAAAAGATTAAGATTTATCATAACCCTGCCTGTGGAACCTCAAGAAACACCCTCGAACTTATTCGAAATACAGGGCAAGAACCTGAAGTAATTGAATATTTGAAAACACCACCTAGTAAAGAAGAGTTAATTACTTTAATTGAGAAATCTGGGCTTTCAGTTCGTGAAGCCATTCGTAAAAATGTGGAACCTTACGAGAAACTGGAATTAGCTCAAGAACATTGGACTGAGGACCAGTTAATCGGTTTTATGCTTGAATATCCAATTCTAATTAACCGCCCATTTGTAGTAACTGATCTTGGTATTAAATTATGTAGACCTTCTGAGTTAGTACTGGATCTATTATCTGCCCCTCAACTCAATGCATTTAGCAAAGAGGATGGCGAAATAATTATTGATCAAGATGGCAATAGAATGAAGTAAATTTCACGTATTCAATATGTCCATTTAACATAATGGAGCTTATGCGAACTCTAATCTTAAAAATAATATAAAAACAATTACTTAGATATTTTACATAATCTCAAAATACCTCAAAAAACCGACTTCGACACAAGTCGGCTCTTTTTTGAGCAACTTTGATATCTTCTGCCAATCATTTTGGTTAAAAACTAATCAATTTTGCGGTTTTTTGAACTTTATCAACTGTCACACAACCGAAATAATCCACAAAAAATGGGGATAAATTTTAAGCAATGTAAGCCCTGGCGTACAGCTTAAAACGTCCTTTGCCTCTATACCGGTCTGGGATGATTTTTTATGATGGGGACATAGAGAGCAGGATGCTCCAGACAACAATAAGAAATGATAGCAACGGAAAATGCCGGTATGACAGGAGTTATGCCAACGCACTAAATATGTAAAAAAGCCCAACAGGATGTTGGGCTTTTTTATTATCTGTATTTTGCTTTAAATCACACTTGGATGTGCATCTAGAATACGAATAAGCGTTGCTGCTGGTCCAGTTGGGTAGCGACGACCTTGTTCCCAGTTCTGTAGCGTTCTTGGGCTGATATGCAAACGTGCTGCAAATTCAACTTGGCTTAAACCGGTCTTTTCACGCACTTCTTTAATATCCGGGAGTTCAAGTTCCGTTGTTCGACTTGCTTGGATCTCTTTACGTTTGATAGCACCCGCTTCTTTGATAGAAGAGATTAGATCATCAAATAAATTATTATCCATTAAATTGCTCCTTCACGAGTTGACGCAGAATAGTGGTTTCCTTATCTGTGAGCGTATCTTTCACTGACTTCGGATAAGCAATCAGGAAAAAGATCTGATCATCCTCAGTCATCCAATAATAGATCACCCGAATACCGCCACTTTTACCTTTGTTTCCTTGAGCACATCGTACTTTACGAATGCCACCGCCATTCTTTATCAAATCACCTTTATCAGGCTGTACCAGTAGATCTTGCTGTAGCTGACGATATTCTTCATCAGTGACAAGATCTTTAATCTGCTTGGTAAAAATACTGGTTTCGATAAATAGCATAAAGTCGTATACGTCAATGGCGTATAAATAGCCTAACATTTATAAAATCAAAAAACTATGCCTATATTTTTCATCTTATTTCTTAGTAAGAGATCACATATTTATATAAAAACACTAATTAATTGGTAAAAAAAATATAAAAAATAAATAAAGTTCAATTACTTATAATATAGATTGTAGGTTTGTAAAAACTATAGGTATTTTAAAATGAACTATAACTTGAGCTACTTAAACGGCAAAAATATTTCATATTTAGAATGTGATATAACCAATATTTTAGATTCTTTAGCTATTTCCTATAAAGATAAGATTGCGATAAAGATGGAAAAGGAATCTATTACTTATAGTGAACTAATCAAAAAAGCTAAAGATTTAGCCCTTCAAATCAGCCACTTTAATCTATCGAAAGAAGAGCCTATAGGTATCCTTATTGAACCATCAATAGGAAGTATTATTGCTCAAATAGCTGTGCTTTATAGTGGTGGTACTTGTGTACCCTTAGATGTGAATCAGCCTACAGTACGACTTCAAAACATATTAAATAATTTAAATACTAATATTTTAATCACGACTGATAATGAAAGAAATAGACTTAATATTCATCAAACTTTAACGATAGAGGATATAAATAATAAAGACGATATTAGGTTCGAACAGGCTGTTCATTTAACTTTAGACCATAGAACCCATATTCTTCATACATCTGGAACAACCGGAACCCCAAAAGCAGTGCAAATTCTTTCTAAAGGCATAATGCGCCTTGCCTTCAATGATGAATTTTGCCTATTTAAGCCAACTGATATCGTTTCACATATTAGCAATCCGACGTTTGATGCATCCTTATTTGAAATTTATGGTGCTCTTTTGAATGGTTGTACTCTTCAAATTATACCTAAACAAACGGTTTTAAACCTTAGTGGATTTGAAGCAGAAATTCAGAAGAATAATATTACGATCATGGCCATTACCACAGCACTTTTTAATGTAGTTGCCTTATCCAAACCAGATACATTCAAAAGTGTTAATTCAATAATTGTAGGTGGGGAACCAGCCAATGCTTTTGCAATGAAGCAGGTCTTAATTCATTCTCAAGTGAAAAATTTAAGGAATGGTTACGGTCCTACTGAATGCACGACTTATGCAAGCACCAGGCATATTACATTAGAATATTTAGATGATAATAAAACAATAGATATCGGAATGCCTATTAACAATACAGAGGTATTCATTTTAGATAATGAAATGAAGATACTAGATAAAGGTGAAATAGGGGAAATAGTGGTTTCTGGTGATGGTGTTTCAAGGTGTTATGCGAATAATGACGTAGAGAATCTAGAAAAATTTTCTACGATATCTTTTAATGGTATGGAAAAAAGAATTTATCGAACTGGAGATTTAGGATTAATTAATACAAATAATTATCTCGAATGTTATGGCCGTAAAGATAACCAAATCAAAATTAGAGGACACCGCATAAATCTTGAAGAGATTGAACAAGAAATATTGCACAGTCATCTCGTAGAATCCGTAGTGATGGACATTATTAAGCCCACTCAGATGCAACATGAGCCATATATCATGGCCTATATTGTACCAAAGCAAGAATTCTCTTTAGCTCGCTTCAAGGATAAAATAACTCAAGTCCTGCCTGATTATATGATTCCTAGAATTGCTTTAGTGCCATATATAGCCTTAAATCAGAACGGTAAAGCTGATAAAAAGAAGCTACATGAAATGTCACAATCAAATAAAAATATTCATATAAATGATGATAATGAGTTTGTTACAAAGCTAAGAGAGATGTGGATAGGATTGCTTAATTATTCCGCAATCGATCAAGATGATAATTTCTTTGATCTAGGTGGAAGTTCCTTACAGGTTGCAACATTAGTTATGGATATTGAAAAATATTTTGACGTTAAAATCCCTATTATTGAATTATATGAACACCCGACTTTAAAACAATTGGCTCAACTCATTGAATCTAAAGCAAACAAAACAGATAACATTATTATAGATAATACAATCGAAACACTAAGGAATGACGGCAATCTCAAATTACCTCCTTTTTACAAAAATTTTATACCTATTAACTGGTTATCAGACGATGAAGGTAAAATATTTCTAACGGGTGGAACAGGATTTTTAGGTGCATTTTTCTTAAATGATCTGTGCAAAGAAGATAAAATTAAAGAAGTTTATTGCTTAGTGAGAGCTAGAAACACCCAAGATGGTTTAGAAAAAATTGTGACCAACCAAAAAAAATATAATCTTTGGAATGAAACCGATTTAGAGAAAATTAAAGTGGTTTGTGGGCACTTAGACCAAAGTAAATTTGGTCTCAATGATGATGAATATACCAATCTCAGTCAAAAAATTTCATGTGTTTTTCACCTTGGTGCACATGTAAATTATATACAACCTTATTCCATCCATAAGCCAGCAAACGTAACGGGAACACTGAATGTATTGGAATTTTCAGTAAATAAAAGAGTTAAACCTTTGCACTACACTTCAAGTATTGCTGCCTTTGGACCTACTGGTTTTTTTAATAATGTAAGTAGCTTAAGCGAAAATGAACCATTAGATAAGCATCTTGATTGTTTAAAATATGATACAGGATATTCTCAAAGCCAATGGGTAGCAGAAAAAATCATGATTCGTGCTCAAGATGAGGGTCTACCAATTAATATCTATCGTCCAGGTTTTATTATGGGCGACAGTCAAAAAGGAATTGGTAATGAAAAAGACTTCGTCGCACGATTTTTAAAAGGCTGTATTGAAATAGGCGCTTTTCCTAAGCTAGAAAAACAGAAAAAAGAGTTTATTGCAGTGGATTATGTAAGTAATTGCCTATTAAATATCGCTAAACAGATGGTTTATAACCAGAGTTATAACCTTGTTCCTCTAGATCCCAATGACTCAATTAGCTTAATTACATTACATGAATATCTTCTAAAATACGGCTATAACTTAAAATTAGTTGAATATAAAGACTGGGTCAACACCTTAGAAAAATCCGGTGCTTTGGATAGTAATCCGTTATTACCATTACTACCTATGCTGAAAGAACCAGTCTATGAATCGCTGACTCGTTGGGAGGTTTATGAAAATATGCCTATTTATCAAACCAATAATGTGAAAAAAGCCTTGGGTGAGAATCTAAAATCTCCTACATTGAATCAGGAGATTTTACATAAATATCTTAATTACTGGATTGAAAGCAAATTTATTGCCAAAACATGAAATTACATAACGTTAAGGTCCTATACTAAATGAGATATGCAATATGGAATCTATTATTGGAAATCCATAATAGTTGAAGTTCCTAACATAGTAGTATTTACAAAAAACGAGGACTATAGATCCTCGTTTTTTGACTTCGCATAAGAGATTTTATGTTAAATATAGATCATTGATATATGATTAGAGTCTGTTGAAATTTAATAATGGTAGCCAGAGAGCTGCCTAAAACATTCTAAGTGTAAGTCTCCTGTTATTTCAGCACGCATCAATCATTTAAAATAGCCTAAAGCCTTTAACTTAGGACCAAATTTTTTATTAAAATAAATTATTGAAAAACTAAAAACCAATGCAAAAGAAATAAAAATAAAAGCAAAATAAATATTGTTTTGATCCATATATATATGGAAATCATCTACAAACTTATGAATATGAAAAAAAGGAAAAATTAAAGCAATCGCAACCAGCAAATAGAATAAAAAACTAAATAGCACTTTAAAAAAATGACTAAGAATACTTACTTTGATTAAAGCTTTAGCATACAAATTTAAAATTAAAATGATATAAATCATATATAACAAGAAAAATATAGCAGTTTTAAACCAAATCATTAACTATCTCACTAATTATTTTGCACAAGATGGCAAGGTTATTTTACCCTCTAGTAATGCCCCTACTAGTTTGTCTAGAGTTCGATTAACTCCAGACGTACCCAATGGTTTATTCATCACATCTATTTCTTTCTAGTGAATTATTGATACTCACACAAAATTTTTCTCGCATATACGAAATCAAAAATGGGAGCTAATGCTCCCATTTATTAATGATTCTTTAAGTCTTGCAACATCGCTTCACGTAAAATCTTATTCATACGTGTCTGATAGCCTTTCCCTTGAGCTTTTAACCATGCAAGTACATCAGCATCCAGGCGAACAGAAGTCTGTTGCTTAACTGGACGATAAAATTGCCCATGGCGAACAGCATTGCTCCAGTCGGTAATTTCGGGAATATCAGATAAGTCTAATTGTTCATCTGGTACAGTTCCCTTTGCAAGCAAGCGTTTAATTTCAGCATCTTGCTTGTCACTGAAGTTTTCATTCAGTTCTTTGCGTGTATATCTAGCCATGCTCATATTGATTTCGCTCCGCTTTGGTGACTTGCCTTGCACTAATGATTCGTATGATTTCGCAGTCATCTTCATCAAAGATGGTATGAGCCACTAATAACATCAGTACGCCTTTAACCATACCAATAGTTTGCCAACGTTCTTCACCATTGGTATGTCGATCTTGGATTGAGATCCTTAAAGGATCATCAAAAATGAGGCTTGCTGTTTCAAAAGATACATCATGTTTTTTCTGATTCTTTTGGTTTTTGGCCTCATCCCATTCGAAATACAGTTCCATAAAAAACATTCAAATTTGTATATACAATAATGTATCACAAAAATCTATTTCCACACCTAAAAAGTATAATTTTTGATCAATTTTATTGGCAGAAGATATCAAAACTGCTTAAAAAGAAACCGACATGTTTCACCGTCGGCTTTTTGGTGTTTTTTGGGGTGGGTAAAAATTTCTAAGTATTTGAAAAAAATAATTATTTTTATTGCGTTTCGCATAATGCCCATTATGTTAAATGGATTCAATCTCTGTCATCAAAGTCAGCATTAATTCTATCGACAGTCCATTTTACTGTATTGTTATCTAAGTAAAAAAAATCTCTATTTAAAATATCATCTTCAAAAATTAAGCCATTAACATCTAGCTTCCCTTCTTTTAAATATCCAATAATTTCATATCTTAGACTATTATCTATTTGCTTAATTTGATGGGAATAATGTGTTTTCTCAATAAGGTAATCATCAAAAATAGTAGCTTCTAAATCTATAAGGTAATTTTTTTTGAGATCAATACATGAGGGTATTGAAGAACTAAATACCTCTAGAATTTCATTACGAACCTTAATTTTTAGAATGAATTCGAGATTCTCATTACATTCTATGATTTGAGCTATATATTTCACTTCGATTAAGATTTCCTAAAATTAACATAATACACCTTATGCGAAATGCCTTTAATAGGGCATTTCCAGTACAAACCTATAAAGTAAGACAGCTCTACACTATATAACTAGCGATTACTTAAAAGGATTTCTCAAATCCTGAATCAATTCTTGAACCGTTTGATCAAACTCCTGACCCTTTTTACTGTTTCTCAATATTTCATCATATTTTTTTAAATCAATGGCTTGTTGTTCAATCAAAAGCTCGACTAAGCGAGCACAATTCACCACTGTACACAAGCGATCAAGATCATTACGTTTCTTCGAAAAAACACCCGTTGTATCGAATAACTTGCGTAGCGCTGCCCCTAAAAAATAATTCTCACGATCCCTTTGTTTACGAGCAATAGATTTCGAATCCTCCTGTTTCTTCTCCATCCTTTTCTTATCATTTTTGAGCTTTGCTTCAGCCTGTTTCTGATCCGCCTTTTTCAAATACATTTTCAACGCATCGAGCATTAAAAAATAGGCATCAATATCGGTACGCTTAGACAGATCCAAAATGTCACGCTCAAAACTTGAATGAGAAGACTGCGCTTTAATCCTGGCTAATGCCTCCATTTGTCGATGATACGCATTCATCTCATAACGGCACTTCTTCACCAAATCAAGATCCGCTGCCGAAAAATCCTGAATCGATTTTTTCCCCTGCATCATCAGCACAAAGCGCTCTTGAATCTTACGTTTAAACGGCAACGATTTAATGTGATCAATCACCCCATTCACATCTGCAGCAGACAGAACCAATGCTTTACGACCCACCATAAACAGCACTCCAAGAAGCCAAACCTTCACCGTTAGTACAGTGAATCTACCATCAAAACGCAGTGAACTTAAAAATTTATTCTGTATGACAGAATAAATTTTTATCTCGTTTCCCTGTCTTTTTTTGATAAACTTCCACTACGCGAAAGTTTTTTCAAAAAGACAGTTCTCCTCGCCCTGCGGGACAAAAGCAAAAGCACAGCCAAAAACAAGGAACAACGGCATGTACTACATGAACGTTCGACACAACACCAAAAAAGAAAACAGCTCGAAAAACACCTACCACTACCTGACCCGAACCGCGCACTTTGCCAATCACAAAGACAATGAAAAACTCGAATACATACAGTCCGGCAACATGCCAGACTGGGCAAAAACATCCCCAGACAAATTTTGGGGAAGCGCAGACAAATACGAAATCGCCCGAGGCCGAACCGCCACAGTACTGACCATCGCCCTGCCCAAAGAACTCAGCGTACACCACCGAATAGCCCTGGTCGAAACCCTCATCGACGAATTTGCCAACCCCCACCAATTTCCCTACACCGCAGCCGTTCACAACCACGAAAGTACCCTCACAGGCGAAGACCAACCCCACCTCCACCTGATGTACTCCGAACGCAGCCTCCACGACGGCATCGAACGCCCAGCCGAACAATTCTTCAAACAATACCGCCCGAAAAACCCCAAAACCGGAGGCGCACCGAAAATCACAGCCAATGCCCTTGGCCAAGGCAAAAACCAACTCAAAACCTTTCGATTGATCACCGAACACAAAATCAACGAAGCCCTAAAACACCATGCGCCAACGAAAACGATCACCATCCAAGGAATCACGATCCAAGTCGAAAACCAGGTATCGAGCCTGTCCAATGCCGATTACAACCAAAAATACGGCACCAACCTACAAGACGTACCGCAAATTCCACGATGGAAACTGCACAGTGCAGATCCCATCATCCAACTCGAAGTCCAAGCACAAAAAGAAACCATCCGCAAAATCCGCGAACACAACCACCAAGAGATCCACAAAATCGCCTACCAACAGGCCTTGGCCAAACAACAACAAGAACAACCAGCAATCAATGCAGCAGCTGCTGCAGACGACATGCGCTTCTACTACGATGGCCAGAACGTTCTATACTGGGCAGAACGCCAAGACCAAGCCGACCGCAACAATTACCTACAAACCCTCGAACAAAAACAAAGTGACCTGATGGACTTCATCCGCAAACACCACAACGAACAACACCTCAACATTGCCTACCAAATCCTGAAAAACGACCAAAAACTCCTCAAAATCGCCAAACAACGAGGCCACTACCTCAATGGCCACAAACTCGATATGGCCGAGATCGGCACCCGACTCAACCTCAGCAGCATCGAAAACCGATTTGAAGACCTGAAAAAAACACCCCAAAGCGCCCCAAAAATAGTGGAAAGCCAACCTAAAAAAGAAAAAGACTCAGGATATGAACCGCCAACACCGTTTTAAATCCCTCAGAAACGCGAAAAACGACGATTACAGCCATTTAAACCAACTCGGATAGAGATCACTACAAGACAACTCAAAATAAGGCTTAAAACGCCAAATAAACGGCTCCTAAAAAACATCCGAAAACCAAATTTAAAAGTTCCACACCACCTGGGTAGATACCTAAAAGGTATAAAAAGAGCGAGTGTCTACGAGCGAACGCCCCAAATTCGCCCTCCTTTTCCCTGAAAAACAAGCTCCCTATCCATCAAAACCGGGAAAAACAGAGCATCCCGAATGGGTGCGTACACAGAAAAGTGGAATCTCAACCGAGCGTAGCGAGCAAAAAAACTGATGAGCGAAGCGAATTCCGAGTACTTTTGCTTTTTAAACAATTCACAAAGAGATTTACCAAAAAATTGCCCCTCGAATCGAGCGAAAGCGAGATTCAATAGAGTTTGAGCGTAGCGAAAACATAGGGCAATTTTAAAAATATGGGCTTTTAATTATTTTTAAGCTTTTAAATACTTTTAGCCAGCCTAAGAGCCTTTAATATCAATGGATACAGAACTTATAAAACGAGTTTTACCTTGCATTAAAACGAGGTTTACCTTGCATTAAAACGAGGTTTACCTTGCATTAAAACGAGGTTTACCTTGCATTAAACGAGATGATCATATAATCTCGTTTTAACGAAATAAAAATATAACTCGTCATATGAAATCAGAATTAGTAGTTAAGGACAATGCGCTAATAAATGCTAGCTATAATCTAGACCTTGTTGAACAAAGATTAATTCTTTTAGCAATTGTTGAAGCTAGAGAGTCAGGTAAAGGAATTAATGCAAATGATCCCTTAACAGTCCATGCAGAAAGTTATATTAATCAATTTAATGTTCATCGAAATACTGCTTATCAAGCTTTAAAAGATGCCTGTGATGACTTATTTGCCAGACAATTTAGCTACCAAAGCTTAAGTGACAAAGGGAATATTATTAACCATAAATCGCGTTGGGTTAGTGAAGTTGCCTATATCGACAATGAAGCTATTGTTCAGTTAATTTTTTCCCCAGCTATTGTTCCTTTAATTACTCGGTTAGAAGAGCAATTTACAAAATATGAAATTCAACAGATTAGTAATTTAAGTAGTGCATATGCTGTTCGTTTATATGAAATTTTAATTGCATGGCGTAGTAGCGGATCGACCCCTATTATCTCGCTTATAGATTTTAGAAAGAAAATTGGAGTATTAGATTCTGAGTACAAACGTATGTATGACTTTAAAAAATACGTTTTAGATATTGCTATGAAGCAAATTAACGAACACACGGACATTGTCGTCAAAGTTGATCAACATAAGACAGGAAGATCTATCACTGGATTTTCGTTTAATTTCAAACAAAAGAAAAAAGCTCCAAGTGAAATGAGGAGTCTGAATCAACATAAGTTTAAAGAATTAACTGACTCTCAACGCCACTTGTTTGCTAAGAAACTTTCAGAACTTCCTGAAATGGGGAGTTATTCTCAGGGTACAGAAACTTATGCTCAATTTGCTATAAGAATCGCTGAAATGCTAAAAGACTCTCAGATGCTTCAAGAACTCTTACCATACTTAAAGAAAGTGGGATTCAATTAAGTCAATTAATTGACATTGTGAAGTTAACAGTCAAATATAAATACAAATAAATCTATAGTTTACATTATGCAAAAGTTAACAGTTTCTGAATTAGCTAAACTTTATGGATATTCAAGACAAGCTATATATGCTCATATAAATAAAGGGAATTTATCAAAAGGATCAGACGGATTAATTGACTTCTCTGAAGCTTTGAGAGTGTTTGGCGAGCCTAAAATAAAATCTAACAATGTAAATCAAAGTAAATCAATTGACAGTCAAGAATTAACACAAGTTGACTTACTTAAACGTCAAGTTGACTTGCTTGAAAAACAATTAAACCAAGCATTACTACGTGAGAATCAGTCATTAGAAAGAGAAGTTTTTTACCAAGAACAAATTGAAGCAATGCAGCGTCTATTGGAAGCACCTAAACCCAATCCACCCACACCTAATGATCAAAAACTCCAAGTTAATACCAATTCAGATTCTCAGGTTGAAAACTCATCAGCGCAAGAAACTGTTAATCAAGATGATCAACAAGAGTCCAAACATGACGGATTGACTACTTCGGAGCAAGAAGAAAATAAGCGTATTCCAGTGCCTGAGCACGTAGAACCGGAGCAGCCGAAAAGAGGGTGGTTAAGCCGATTTTTTTTGCCAAATGGCTAATGCCACTATTTAACTGAGCTAATCACAATTGTGAAACATTGATTAAATAGTAGGCGTGGAACTTGAAGAATCATAAAAAAAGCCCAATCGGTAGTGATTGGGCTTTTTGCTGTACGATAAGGCTATGATTTATATTGAATAAAAAAGAGCATTTCGCATAAGGTGTATTATGTTAATTTTAGGAAATCTTAACTTTACATAGATAAAACTAATATATTATTTTTCTTATAATTTCATAAATATCAATTGTCTAATAAAGCTTTAAATCCTATTGCTAAGTCTGTATTGTTCTATCAGAAAGATACTATAGAGCGTAATATGCATAATTTTTCAGTAACAGATTTAGATCAACTCATCGAAAATACGTTAAAAGAAAACAAAGATACCAGTAAGGTATTGATTGGATATAAGTTATTTCACGATCTCATGAATGATCCTAAATTTTATGAAGAGGTCACTAATTCAGCTCTTAGTTCAACTAAAAGAAAATATAAAAATCTGAAAATTAAGATTACGACTGATGAGTATCAGCTTAACTTTGATTAAGATATTGATACTTAAGTTAAAATTTCTAAATTAAGTATTGTAGAATTTTTTACTTATCTACTTTTTTATTGTTTTAAAATACGATAAAGTGATATTTCATTTCCTGATTAAGCCCCATATGCGCCCCCGAATACGTAAGTTTTTACATTCTCTTTATTCATCACCAAATTCGAAAGTCCTCGAATTAAAATATAACTTAAGCGGTTATAGTGATTTGGACTTACTCAAAAAAAACAAGAAATCTAACTGTCAAAACATTAGAGCAGCTATTACAAGTATTCTATATGAGCGTGGCTATACTCCAGCCGAAATTTCTTTATTAACGAACGAATAGCTTGAATCAAAAAGCCCCCATAATTTTATGAGGGCTTTTTCAATTGCTCATTACCTTAAAGTAATCATAACAGTCTTGATATGATTGGCTTCTAGTTCGATTACTTCAAAGTGTGCACCTTGATAATCTAGCTTTGATCCAACCTCTACCACACCATTAGATTTATCCAGAATCAGCCCTGCAACACTAATATAGCCTGCATCGTACTCTACCAGATCTAATCCTGATACGAGTTCAAGCTGATAAAGATCTAACATGCCGGATGCTTTCCATGTGTGGTCATCTAGCTTCACCAAATCTAGTTGTTCGTCTGCATCAGGAAATTCACCTGCAATTGCTTCAAATACATCAAGCGGTGAAATTAAGCCTTGTACATTACCAAATTCATCATTGACTAAAACCAATGAACCTTTAGACGTTCGTAAAGTATTAATCGCATCAATCACTTTCATGTTTTCAAAAATGAAAATTGGACGATGACGTTTAATTAGTGCCTTCAGCTGTTCCTGATCATCCAGTACTTCTAATATTTCTTTAGCACGAACGACACTTAAGACTTTATCCAAACTACCTCGACAAACGGGAAATAGGCTGTGTGGGACAGATAGTACCTGTTCACGGATTTTTTCAGGTGTCTCGTTTACATTGATCCAGGAGATTTGACTTCGTGGAGTCATGATAGAAGCAACCGATCTTTCAGCTAGGGTAAGTACCCCTCCAATCATATAGCGTTCTTCATCCGCAAATGCTTCTTGGGCTTCAGCATGACGAGGACTATCTGAGACCGTTTCCATTTTTCCACCCATCAATCTTAAAATTGAGTCGGCAGTACGATGACGTAATGGGATTTTTGATTCATGCTTTGTTGCGTTGCGTTGGCTAAACTGGTTAAAAGCTTCAATCACAATTGCAACACCGATACCCGAATAGATGTAACCTTTTGGAATATGGAAGCCAAAGCCTTCTGCTATTAAGCTAATACCAATTAAGAGCAAGAAACTTAAGCAGAGGATAATTACAGTAGGGTGACGGTTTACAAAACTGGTGAGGGGTTTAGATGCAACCAACATGACAACCATAGCTACAATCATAGCCACCATCATCACATAAATATTATCTACCATCCCAATCGCGGTAATAACCGAGTCTAATGAGAACACGGCATCTAACACTACGATCTGAGCTACAACTGCTGTAAAACTTGCATATACAACATTGGTTGTAACATGTACTTCTGTCTTACCTTCCATTCGCTCATGCAATTCACTGACTGCTTTATAAAGCAGGAATAAACCACCAAATAAGAGAATCAGATCTCGACCAGAGAAGGTCCAGTCAAAGACTGTAATCAATGGTCTGGTCAAAGTGACTAACCAAGCAATTGCAAACAATAAGCCCAAACGCATTAACAATGCTAAGGATAGACCTATGATACGAGCTTTATCACGCTGCTCAGGAGGAAGTTTATCTGCCAAAATGGCAATAAAGACTAGGTTATCGATACCTAAAACAATTTCTAAAACAATCAGGGTGAGTAAGCCTACCCAAATTCCAGGATCTAACAAGAATTCCATTAGACCATCTCCTCTAAAAATCTAAGAGAAGTTTTGCTTTTTTTAAAGTTTGTACCCGGCGAAGGATCCATCTAAGTTTAACCTTTTTAATATACCTAAATTGATTATGCATAATCTTAAAGTTCAGGGTTTAGCTTTTTTATGATTTTTTTGCAAAATTTATCTCTTTAAAAATGTTAATTTAATTCTAATTTTTAAACTGTTACATCTCCATTTAACATAATGGTTGTTATACGAAGTCGACTTGTAATGCAATTTGCATTACAGTACTCTTAGTACATTAAATAACTGGGAGATATGATGGCTACTGTTAACTTCAGGGTCGATGAAGCCCTTAAAGAAAAATCCTATTCCATCCTTAAAGAACAAGGTATTGCACCTACAGATTTCTTTACTAGTATTCTTGAGTATGTTGCTACGACTGGGAAACTACCTGTCAAGAAAGCTTTGCTTTCAGAAGAAGATGAAGAATTATTAGCTCTTGTCCGTAAGCGCATTAATGACCCTAAAGAGATGTTTGAGGAAGTCACATTAGATGACTTATAAGCTTTTACGTCACAAAGACTTTACAGCAGAATGGGAAAAACTCCCTGTTGCTATACGAGATCAATTTAAGAAGAAGCTAGCCAAAGTCATAGAGCAGCCACATATTCCAAAGAATATGCTTAGAGGCGATCTTGCGGGTTGCTATAAAATTAAATTATTAAAAGCTGGTGTCAGACTTGTCTATCAAGTTAAAGATGATCAGGTAGTTATCTTGCTCATCACAGTCGGGAAACGAGCTGATAGCATAGTTTATGACGAAGCTAAAAAGCGCATTAAAGACTAAAAATGGGAGCTTATAGCTCCCATTTTTGCATTCGTATAATGTATATTATGTTAATTATAGAAAAACTAAATACTCTTTTGATTTATACGTTTCGACAGCTCTTCAGCACTTTCAATACGCTCAGAATAACGATCAGTTAAATATGCTGATTGTCCCCTGGTTAAAAGCGTAAATTTATATAGCTCTTCCATCACATCCACAATTCTTATGTAGTAAGAAGATGGCTTCATACGCCCATTTTCATCAAATTCTAAAAAAGCTTTTGGAATGGATGATTGATTCGGAATTGTAATCATCCTCATCCAACGACCTAGAATCCGTAGCTGATTAACCGCATTAAATGATTGAGATCCACCACAGACTTGCATGACAGCAAGGGTTTTACCTTGAGTAGCACGAATTGCACCTGCTGCCAGTGGAATCCAATCAATTTGAGCTTTTAAAATAGAACTCATCGAACCATGTCGTTCAGGTGAACACCACACCATCCCTTCTGACCAAGCCAAAAGTTCATGCAGCTCTTTTACCTTTGGATGTTCAGTATTTGCATCTTCCGGCAGAGGCAATCCCTTTGGATGAAAGATTTTTACCTCAGCCCCAAAGTGTTCCAATATTCGCCCTGCTTCTTGAACAGCTAGTCGGCTATAGGACACTTCTCGATTTGAACCGTAAAGCAGTAAAATACGGGGTGAATGATCCAGCTCTTTGGCTTGAACTTTGTCTAAAGTCGGTTGTTCAAGAAGATTTAAATCTATATTTGGGAGACTCATAGCGTTATATCTCTTTAAAAACTTTTTTTCTAAGCCACAGTGACACACTCACCAAAGCAATCAGTACAGGAACTTCAACCAGTGGCCCAATGACCGTTGTAAAAGCAATCGGTGATGCCAAACCAAACGTCGCAATAGCAACAGCGAGCGCTAATTCAAAATTGTTACCTGCCGCAGTAAAAGAAATAGCCGCAGTTTTTGGATAATCATTCCCCATCCACTTACTCATAAAGAAACTAATGAAAAACATCAGGACAAAGTAAATCGTTAGAGGAATTGCAATTCTGAGTACATCGAGTGGCAAACTGACTACTTCACCACCTTTCAGGCTAAACATAGCCACGATGGTAAATAACAGGGCAACGAGGCTCAGCGGACCAATTTTAGGAATAAATTTGGTTTGATACCAAAGCAACCCCTTTTGTTTCACAAGAATAAAGCGAGTTAAAAAACCCAGTAAGAACGGGATACCCAAATAAACCAGAACTGCATGGGTAATCGTCCAGAAACTGACATTAATGATTTGCGCTTCCACACCAAAATATGGCGGTAAGAAGGTGAGAAATAGCCAAGCATAGGTACTAAAAAACAAGATTTGGAAAATACTGTTAAATGCCACTAATCCTGCAACATACTGATTATCACCACATGCCAAGCCATTCCACACCAAAACCATTGCAATACAACGAGCCAATCCAATCAGGATCACACCGGTCATATATTCAGGATAGGACTGTAAAAAAATGATGGCTAAAGCAAACATTAAACACGGTGCAATCAGCCAGTTTTGAACCAAAGATAAGGTAAGCGTTCGTTTATCTTTAAATACTTGTGGCAAGGTCGCATAGTCCACTTTGGCCAGTGGTGGATACATCATCAAAATCAAGCCAATCGCAATCGGGATATTGACTGAATCCATACTCATCTGGTCTAAAGCAACAGATGCTTGAGGAAAGAACACCCCAATTCCCACACCTAATGCCATCGCAATGAAAATCCAGAGCGTTAAATTACGATCTAAAAATGAAAGCCTTGAAGTAGACATAATTTTACTCAATATTTGAAATTTTATTGATTTCTGCAATAAGCTCAGAACGAGAAAATTTGTTTATATCTAGTGCAAATAAAGCATCTAGGCGTTTATTAATGTGATCAACTGTCACTAAAAAAGCTTTCAGCTTTTCTTCTTCAGGAAGGTCTAAATGAGATGGGTCAGATAAGCCCCAATGCGCCTTAATCGCTCCCCCTAAGTAAAGTGGACAAGCTTCTTGAGCGGCTTGATCACACACGGTAATCACCACATCAGGTTGATACTGTTCACAGTCATCAATGGTCTTACTTGATAAACCGTCAGTAGATAAGCCTAAATTGTGTAAAGTCTTAATGGTGAATGGATGAACCTGACCTGAAGGCCTACTGCCAGCACTGTAAGCTTTCCAACCCTCAGGCGCACGGCTATTGAATAACACTTCTGAAAGAATGCTACGGCAACTGTTACCCGTACATAAGAATAAAAATTTCATCAGTATTACTCGCAATGCACTGAAATTGAAGAATGAACAAGAGGGTTATTCATGATGTCGTCATTTTGATTTGAGATAATGTTTAAAACATCATTTGCCCATTCAGGAAGATTTGGGTTTAAACGGTAATACACCCATTGCCCTTGTCTTTGATCAAGCAGAATGGAAAGATTTCGAAGTAAGGCCAAATGGCGAGAAATCTTAGGTTGGCTGAGTTGTAGCTGTTCTGTCAGTTCACACACACAAACACTTTGTTTGGCCATTACTAACTTCAAAATATCCAAACGAGTCGGGTCAGCAAGACACTTAAAGAAATCGGTTTGATTCATTTTCTTATAACTCACTATATTTACTATTGCGAATATACGCATATCCATATATAAATGCAATATTGTTTTGCACTGAGAAAAGTCATGTCACAAAAGATTAAGATTTATCATAACCCTGCCTGTGGAACCTCAAGAAACACCCTCGAACTTATTCGAAATACAGGGCAAGAACCTGAAGTAATTGAATATTTGAAAACACCACCTAGTAAAGAAGAGTTAATTACTTTAATTGAGAAATCTGGGCTTTCAGTTCGTGAAGCCATTCGTAAAAATGTGGAACCTTACGAGAAACTGGAATTAGCTCAAGAACATTGGACTGAGGACCAGTTAATCGGTTTTATGCTTGAATATCCAATTCTAATTAACCGCCCATTTGTAGTAACTGATCTTGGTATTAAATTATGTAGACCTTCTGAGTTAGTACTGGATCTATTATCTGCCCCTCAACTCAATGCATTTAGCAAAGAGGATGGCGAAATAATTATTGATCAAGATGGCAATAGAATGAAGTAAATTTCACGTATTCAATATGTCCATTTAACATAATGGAGCTTATGCGAACTCTAATCTTAAAAATAATATAAAAACAATTACTTAGATATTTTACATAATCTCAAAATACCTCAAAAAACCGACTTCGACACAAGTCGGCTCTTTTTTGAGCAACTTTGATATCTTCTGCCAATCATTTTGGTTAAAAACTAATCAATTTTGCGGTTTTTTGAACTTTATCAACTGTCACACAACCGAAATAATCCACAAAAAATGGGGATAAATTTTAAGCAATGTAAGCCCTGGCGTACAGCTTAAAACGTCCTTTGCCTCTATACCGGTCTGGGATGATTTTTTATGATGGGGACATAGAGAGCAGGATGCTCCAGACAACAATAAGAAATGATAGCAACGGAAAATGCCGGTATGACAGGAGTTATGCCAACGCACTAAATATGTAAAAAAGCCCAACAGGATGTTGGGCTTTTTTATT
>NZ_JCAKMZ010000034.1:0-33972 GCF_059515865.1 Acinetobacter sp. CY73
ATGTTGCTGACATCAAAATGGTGGAGCAGTTGGTCGAGGGGTTCGAGGCAAAGCTTTATGCGGATCGTGGTTATATTAGTCAAGATTTAAAAATTAAGTTAAAAGATCAAGGTATTGATTTGATTACTTATCATCGGAAGAACATGCGGTCTGTTGAGCTCAGTGTGCCAGATGAATATCACTTAAAACAGCGCAATAAAATAGAAACGTTATTCAGCCTATTGAAAGGTCAATACAATTTAGTGACGAGTAAAGCACGAAGAATTCATGGATTTCTAAGTGGAATTTACGCCTCGATATGAGCATATCAATTAACCCATCGAAATAAGCCAACAATTCAAATTATTGATTCATCGGCTTAAGCAGGATTCGGGTTAGGTAATAAATCTAATGCTTGGATACATGAAGATGAAATTAGAGTACTGACAGAATCATCTGGATTAAAAGAAATTAGTGAGGATGCTATAACAGGGATATATTTTGGATTAAGAATGCCTGAGCGTAGTGATAAAGATACGGTAGTTAGTCAAAACGATGTTATGTTTGCACTAAAAAATAAGAAGATTAAATTTTATAAAATGTATTTAGAACCTGATAGTTATCTGCTTAATTTTAATGAGATTGAGAATAAATTTTAAAAAATTAACCCCCTCATTTAAGGGGGTTAATTTACAAAACCTTCTAAATCTTAACGCCCATTATTACGTCCACGCCCACGAGGCGCTTTAGTATTCGGACGCGTTGTACCATTGGTTTTACGCTTTGGTTTCTCACTGTCATCCATCTGCCAAATACGCTTCGTCCCTGATTTTTTGACAGTCCCATCTTTTTTCTTACGAACGATCGGTTTACCACCCGTACCACCCGGTTTTTTCACATAAGAACGTGAACGGTATGGCTCTTCAGCGGGAATGCTTTGGAAATCAGGATAAAGCAAAGGTTCGATTTCTTTGGTTTCACCCGGTTGCAAACCCATTTGAATCAAATCAATTGCACCGATTTTGGTACGGATTAAGCGAAGCGTTGGGAAGCCAACAGCAGACGTCATACGACGAACTTGACGATTACGACCTTCACAGATTGAAATCTCAACCCAAGACGTTGGAACAGACGCACGGAAACGAACAGGTGGAACACGTTCCCACAACCATTCAGGCTCAGCAACTTTGGCAGCTTTAGCAGGAAGCGTCATGCCATCTTTAAGTTCGATGCCTTTGCGAAGCTGTTCTAAAGCTTCTTCAGTCACATCACCTTCAACCTGAACCAAATAAGTTTTAAATTTCTTATTTTCAGGGTTGGTGATGTATTGGTTTAAACCACCGTGATCAGTAAGGAATACTAAACCTTCAGAGTCCATGTCCAAGCGACCCGCAAGACGTAACGATGGATCATTTACGAAATCTGCCATCGTTTGGTGTTTTTCGTCAGGACGGAATTGGGAGAGGACGTCATAGGGTTTGTTAAGAATGACGATTTTCATATGGGATAACTTCTGTAATTCAAAAATTTAAAAAGCTCAAGATTTATTCAATAGAGAAATGTTGTTATTTCCTACATAAATCTCAAAAACAGCGAATATGGATTACAGTATTATGCGTGAAGTGCCGTTGAAAGTATCGCCTATTGGCAAATATTTTTTAGATTCACATTCCACAATAATAAGGAGAACCTAAAAAATGGGTTATCAAAAGATCATTGTTCCAGCGGATGGAAGCAAAATTACCGTCAATGCTGACTTATCATTGAATGTTCCCAATCATCCGATTATTCCATTTATTGAAGGTGATGGCATCGGTGTAGATATTACGCCAACGATGAAAGCTGTGGTTGATGGTGCGATTCAAAAAGCTTATGCGGGAAAACGTTCGATCGTCTGGATGGAAGTCTATTGTGGAGAAAAAGCCAATAAAATTTATGGCAGTTATATGCCAGAAGAAACTTTTGAGGCACTTAGAGATTATGTGGTTTCGATCAAAGGACCACTTACGACGCCAGTAGGCGGTGGGATTCGCTCTTTGAACGTTGCATTACGCCAAGAGCTTGATCTTTATGTGTGTGTACGTCCAGTGCGTTGGTTTGAAGGTGTTCCGTCACCTGTACGTCGCCCTGAACTGACCGATATGGTGATCTTCCGTGAAAACTCAGAAGATATTTATGCAGGGATCGAATGGAAAGCGGACTCTCCTGAAGCGAAAAAAATCATTAAATTTTTAAAAGAAGAAATGGGCGTGACCCAAATTCGTTTTGAAGACAATTGCGGAATCGGGATTAAACCTGTCTCAAAAGAAGGGACACAGCGTTTAGTGCGTAAAGCCATTCAATTTGCCATTGATAATGACAAGCCGAATGTGACCTTGGTGCATAAAGGCAACATCATGAAATACACCGAAGGCGCATTTAAAGAATGGGGCTATGAAGTCGCAATCGAGCGTTTCGGTGGAGAACTATTGGATGGTGGTCCTTGGGTGAAAATTAGAAATCCGAGAACAGGCAAAGACATCATCATCAAAGATGTCATTGCCGATGCCTTCTTACAACAAATTTTGATGCGTCCATCCGACTACTCTGTGATTGCAACATTGAACTTAAATGGTGACTATATTTCTGATGCTTTAGCCGCAGAAGTTGGTGGGATTGGGATTGCTCCGGGTGCAAATATTGGTGGTGCAATTCAAGTCTATGAAGCAACACATGGTACAGCACCGAAATATGCAGGTCAGGACAAGGTGAATCCAGGCTCAATCATCCTTTCTGCTGAAATGATGCTACGTGATCTGGGCTGGAATGAAGCCGCTGATTTGATTATCAAAGGCATATCTGGCGCAATCGCAGCAAAAACGGTGACCTATGATTTTGAGCGACTCATGCAAGGTGCAACCTTGTTACGCTGTTCTGAGTTTGGTCAAGCGATCATTCAACACATGGATGCTTAAGCTTGGTCTAAGCTTAAAAAGCATAAAACCCGCATTACAGCGGGTTTTTTTAGCCTTAAGATTCGATTAAACATACTCTGTTTGTTCTTTCTTTCGCGTCACCCAAAAGAATTGCATCGTACCAAGGAATAACACGCCAGTAGCCAATAAAAACTGCTGGTGATATTCAACCCCTAAAATTTGTAAGCCACTAAAGCTCAAACCACCGACCAGTTGTACTGTTGCAAACAGAATGGTTGCAATACTCCAGAGCTTTTTATACGAGGCGGTATAGCGTTGCAAAATGGTGTAGGACGTCAGAAAGACCACGGCTGGGTTGAGCAAGCCAGTTAAAAAAGACGACATGAAAGTGAGTATTGAATATTGACTGACGATTGCGATCAAAATCGCAAAGACATAACAGCTATATAGAATTTTTAAGGCTTGAATATTGCCGAACCTCTTCGCAAGGAGATAAGAACTGATTGCACCTAAGGCACTACCGAATCCATAAAGAATCCAGTTCAAATTCATCCAATACAAATCTAGCTTAAGCACTTCATTTAAATAATCAATCCAAAACAGTGAATGCGGTACATAGGCAAATGCACTCGCACCATACACCGCCAGTAAACTAAAAAAGAAAATATTCAGTTCTACTTTACTGGTTATCGGAGCAACTTGCGTTGAAATCTGTGTCTTAAAATAATTAAGGTAAATACTCAGGATGACCGTAATGATCACAGCAAATGTCGCTAAGATCAGCCATGCGGTTTGTGTTGAAATACGATCAAGATAAGGTAAAAACAAGGTCGCAAGTAACACACCAAGACCGATGCCACTAAAGCCAATAAAGTTGATCTGAAAGCGGTCTTTGAGTTCACAACACTGAGCGACGATACTCGGGGACAGAATCATGATTAAACCACCACAAATACCCGAAATGATCCGCCAAAACATATACCAAGCTTGAGGGAAACCATCAAAGGCACAGCAAAACAGACTTAAACTACCCGCGATGGCAGCACCCTGAATATAACGCGTCATAGTTCGTGTTTGAGGTAAACGCATTGCCCAGAATGCACCGATCAGATAGCCCAATAGATTTGCACTGCTTAAAATACTGGCAAATTGTGCTGACCATTCAAAGCTTTCACGGGTACTGGGTAATAATGCTGTATATGAAAATCGCAAAATGCCAATACCTAGGCACATGCACAAACAAAGAAAAATACTCAACTGAGCTTTATGGGTAGAGAACATCCTGTTCCTCTATTTTTAATGTATAAAAATGATTTAAATCTATAGTATTGATTTGAATGAAAAGTGTCCAATTAAAACATGGGGATTACACTTAAGTATGACGATTCAGTAATTGATTAAATTGAGTAATAAATTAAATGAGTTAGAGGAAAAGTATTAAGGGTTATTCACTTCTATACTGTGGTTAAGATGTATTGAACAATTAGTTTCTTTATTGAAAGAAAAATTAAATAACCCGAATCGCGGATAAGGATTTTTCTTTAAAATCATAAGCTAAATGTAATTTTATGATTAATTTTTAGTGCTATCAGATCAAGGTAAATACTTTTTTATGATCAAAATGATGCATAAATCTTAAGATGAATTGTCTCATTGCCTTAAGCAGGATTCGGGTTAAATAACAATAGAAAAAAATGAGTGTTTTTAAATGAATCAGATTGATGAAAAGTTAAGATTTTATGCACATGCTTTGGTTCTTGGTATTGTAAATATAAATGAAGTGAATGAATGGTTATTTGAGGTGATTGAGCAGAATGATCTGCATGATATTCCTGATAATTTTTTTGAATTGGTACATTACGATCAAAAACAAATGCTGAATTTTATTTCGGAACAAAGACTCACTGAAAATAAGTCTCATCACCAGGCGAGAAGACTTTTAAAATACTATTTAGATAAAAATCAGCTCATTTCAAGCCAGTGTTTATTAGATGATCAGCATCGAGCACATTTATTTAATATTGCCAGTGTATTTGAACTAGATGAAGCTTATACATATCTTTCATTGATACATGATGACCATTATATTAACTATGTTTATAGGGATAAAAATACAACTGATTTTATAAAATTTCTGGATAATATTTGGTTAGAGATTCTCAATCAATCAACGTCCTCACATTGATGGCTGATCTACAATGTGTATTCATTTTCAGTGGAAGAAAAGATCCATCTTTATTTATATTTTTTCTGATTAATTTTTAATTATTTTTTTGAGAACTTTTACATGAACAAAGTAAAACTCATTCTTTTGGCAGGATCGTTGAGTCTACTGACCGCATGTCAGCCACCCCCATCAGGTGAGCATGCTGGACTGGCTTATCCTTATCTATATTATCAATTACAACAACAAAAACTTTCCGAGACTTTGCCTGTTCCAGTTGAAGGTGTGAAGCCAAGGCAAATTGCAGATACTTGGGGTGGTACACGAAGTGAGGGGCGCAAGCATCAAGGGGTTGATATCTTTGCAAAACGGGGAACACCCGTACTAAGTACCACTCAAGGAATCGTGTCTCAAGTTGGTTTAGATCGGCTGGGTGGGAAAGTGGTCTGGGTAATCGGACCGGCATTGAGCCGTCATTATTATGCACATTTGGATGGTTATTCTGCACAAATCCAAGAAGGGGATTGGATTGAAGTAGGTCAAGTATTGGGCTATGTGGGCAATACAGGAAATGCTCAAAATACGCCACCGCATTTACACTATGGCATTTATTTACAAGGTTCTGGTGCCACAAACCCTTATCCTTTTTTTCAGGAAAAATAGTCTATTGCCTAAGATGGTTTAAGTAGATGAGTTGTAGCTGAATATGATCAAAAATGCTGAACAAATACTTTGAAATGCTGAGTGACACTGAGTGAGCATTTGGATTGATTGTGTGAAGAAAGTAAATATTCAAAATGAATGCTGAATGATTTTATTGAGTTTTAAATTTGAGAGCTTACGTTGTCTTATTTAGATACAGGCTCAAGCTTTTCTCTTGGTAAAATTGGCGTATGTTGAAGATGTGGTCACATCATGACTTATTTGATATTTGAAATGATCAAATTTTGCCCATGATCACTTTGTTTTTTATCCTCATATCGTTTGATCCTCATAGCGTTGGTCAATCACTTAATTATGTATTGGAGTACTATCATGTCAAATCAACAACATAATCAGAATCAACAAAACCAACAACAGCAACAACAAAATCAGCAGAATGAAAACCAGCAGCAACAACAGCAACCGCAGTCTGATCAGCAAAAACAGCAACAGCAACAAAACCCAAATCAAGGGCAACACAATCAGAATAATCAACAAAACTTAAATCAGCAACAACAACAGCAACCACAATCGGATCAACAAGGTCAGCAAAACCTACAACAGAAGAACAACCAACAACGTGAATGAAAATGAGCTGTCATCCCTTTAATCTGATGAAATGAGTTAGCTTTAAAATCAAAAGCTAGCTCATTTTTTTATGTCTCTTAATTTACTCAGTCGTTTCTTTTGTAGCGAGACGGTTCTCACTGATTATCCTTAAAGCCTGATGCAAAATAGAAAATGTAATTATTGGTAAAACTGTAAAATTTAAACTTCAAAATAACGATAAACTACGAAAACTAAAAAAATGTCTAACTTATAGATAGATGATGAAAATTATTGACTGCTTCCAATGAGGAATATGCAGTGATTCATCATGCACTATTGTTGGATATATGATGCAATGGAGATTAAAAAATGAAGATGTACCAAGTGGATGCTTTTACAACGGAGCTGTTTAAAGGAAACCCAGCAGCAGTGATTGTCAGTCACGCATGGTTAACAGATTCATTGATGCAAAATATTGCGGCAGAAAATAATTTGGCCGAAACGGCTTTTGTTAAAATCATTGATCCAGATAATTTTGAAATCCGTTGGTTTACACCAAAAGTTGAAGTGGATTTTTGCGGTCATGCCACACTTGCCAGTGCTTTTGTTTTATTTAGAGATTATACGACATCAAAAACGATTCAGTTCCACGTTAAAGAGCTCGGTATTTTTACGATTAACCAGGCCAATGATGGCAAGATTCAAATGAATTTCCCGATTCGTCGTCCGCATCGTGTTGAAGAGTTTCCTGAACTTTTACATCAAGTGATTGATAAGCCATTTAAAGAGGTTTATTTAAATCAACAGGCGTATATCTTGGTTTGTGAGTCTGAACAGGACGTGATTGATGCAAAACCTAATTTTGCCATGATTAACGCGATTGCAGAGGCGTATGAAGTGAGTACTTCAATTACCGCATCTGATGCACCTGATATTTCCATTACATCAGCATCGCGAAAATATGATTATGTTGCACGTTACTTTGCACCGCATAAAGGCATCAATGAAGACCCTGTGACAGGTTCCATGCACACTGGGCTTGCACCGTTATGGGCTGAAAAACTGAATAAATATAAACTTGAAGCATTTCAAAGTTCTGAGCGAGGCGGTCAGTTGTATTGTGACATTCAAAGTCATGATCGGATTGAAATTTCAGGGTATGCAAAACTGTATATGACAGCGGAAATCCATTTCTAATTTTACAATAATTTTAGTTTCAGTCTTGAATGATTAAAGTCGCTTTAAGTTTTTAGCATCAAGAGTGAGACCCATAATACTTGCCATTTCTATTTGATCGTCTTTGTGATGTGATATTGATCACAACAAGGATGATTGGAATTAATACCAATAATCAGATGTTTATTCAAATATGAAACATCTTTAAAAACACAGATCGGACTTTTTATGTTGATACGTTTTAGAACACTTTCCTTAGCCATTTGCGTATTGGGAGTGAGTGCCACAGGTTTTGCTCAACCTATTTTATTGAAAACTGAACAAAATATCGAAGAATACAGATTAGACAATGGGTTGCGTGTCATTCTTGCACCGAATGATAAAGAAAATAAAGTCTTCTTGAATACCATTTACCTGACAGGTGCATTAAATGATCCGCAAGGTAAAGGGGGGATGGCACATCTGTTGGAACATCTGGCATTTAAAGGAACACAAAACGTAAAGGGTGAGGAGTATCAACGCCGTTTAGATCAGTATTCGTTGTCGAGTAATGCCAGTACTGACTATTACTCAACCAAATATACCAGTGTCATTCGCCCTGAAAAAACAGCGATAGATGAAATGATCTATCTTGAAGCTGAGCGTATGGATAAACTGGTGCTTCAAGAAAAGTTTGTGCCATCAGAGATCAAGATTGTTGAGCGTGAACGTGAAGTGCGCTTGGATCAGCCATTTTCAGTTTTAATGGATCAAATGTGGAAGTCGGCTTATGGCAATCAATATTTGGGACGTTTACCCATTGGTGATTTAAAAGAATTACAGTCGATTAAAATGGACGAGCTCAATTCATTTTATCGAACGTGGTATACACCGAATAATGCGGTGATGGTGATTGCAGGTAAATTCAATAAACAAGACGTTTTGGCGACCATTGAAAAGAATTTTAAATCTATTCCAGCACGTCCTGTTCCTCAACAGGTTCAAGTGCCAGTATTGAACAGTTCAAAAATAAAAACGCGTCAATTTGAAGTGCAAAAGGGCAGTGATTTTGGTAAATATAATATTTACCTGAATGGTAAAAACCAAAAAATTCAGCCTGCGTTGGCTTTAGCACCTTATCTATTTACCATGCAACCGAGTGGACATTTATATAAAGATGTCGTTGAAACTGGAACAGCAACACAGGTTCAATCCACCACTTGGTTAGATCAAGATTTTAACTTGGTTTTCATGGGGGCAATCTATGCACCCAACCATGATGCTCAAAAAGTCGGTACAGCTTTAGTGCAAGGTATTGAGAAAAAACATAAATTTAATGAAACTGAGTTGAACCGTGTTAAAAATCTGATCAAAAATAGTCAAAAAAGTATGATGAGCAGTGCTTCAGCAGTAGGCAGTATGCTCAGTGATTATGTGGTGTCATCAAATGGAGACTGGACGCAGTTCTTTAAGGATCAGAAAGAATTGCAAAACTTGTCTGTAAAAGAAGTGAACGAAGTTATTTCTGAGTTTCTGACCGCTGATCATCGTATTATGGGGGATATTAAACCCACACCTGAAGATCAAAAAAAGGCGCAACAACAAAAACAATCAACTGAAAATGCGAAAACCTTAGATCAACAAGATACTCCCCCTGAACCGTTGAAAGATGTCAGTGTTTATCAAGCTGAAGTGAAGCAGTATGTAGCGCAGTCAGCAACACAATTAGAAGTTTTAGAAAAGAAAATTCAACGTGGCAAATTAAAAAATGGGATGGGCTATGCATTATTCCCGACCATAACGCGTGATGATAAAACCTATGCAACGATTTCAGTAAACTTCGGTACCGATGAGTCGCTGATGCATAAAGCTGAAATTATTGATTTCACAGCTTATTTACTGCTTCGTGCCTCAGATAAATACAGCTTGCAAGATATCGCAGATAAATCAATCGCTGCAGGTGGTCGTGCCTCTGCTTCATCCTCCGATAATGGCATGCTCATTCAAATTTCTGCCAACAATGATCAATTTGAAGATTTCTTTAAATACATCGTTAGCGTGATGCAAAATCCGAAGTTCGAGCAAACTCAGTTTGATTTGATCAAATCACAAAGCTTATCGAGTTTAAATCGACCTTATACTGAGCCTGAAACGGTTGCTGCTCTGACCATTTCGCGTTTGATTGAGCAGTATCAACCCGGTGATTTGCGTTATCACTTCGAACCAGAGTTGGCTAAAAAGCAGATTAGTGCAGCAAGTGTTGAACAAGTGAAAAATTTCTATCGTGATTTTTTTGCCATGAATCATGCCAATATTGCGGTGACAGGGAATTTTAAAGCACCGAATCTGTTGGAATTTATGAATGCTGAATTTTCAAAATGGAATACCAAACAAGACTATGTGCGACTGACACAAAAATATCAGCAGTATCCAGCTCAAAAAATTCATGTACTGGCGGAGCAACGTCAGTTCGGTAGTTATCAAGCATTGATGACGATCCCATTGAGTTCAGATCACCCTGATATGCCTGCCTTGATGATGTTTAGCCAAATATTGGGTGAGTCGCAACTTTCCTCTCGTTTAGCCATGGAACTGCGTGAAAAGAATGCCTTGGTGTATGGTTTCGGAAGTTCTCTAAGTTTGAGTGAGTATGAGCCATCGGGTGCATTAGGCATTAACGCGAACTACACTGCGGGCAAATCTGCGCAAGTTTCTCAAGTGGTTCACAAAGTGCTGAATGACCTGTTGGCTCAAGGTGTGACTGAGCAAGAGCTTGAAGCTGCAAAATCCACTGTACTGAAAAAGCGTTATACGTCGCTTGAAGATGAACGCCGTGTGCATCGTATGTTGGTGCCACAGTTAGAGCGTAATCGTGATTTATTATTCCGTAAGCAACGTGATCAAGCAATCGCGAAATTGACCAAAGCTGATGTTGATGCGGTGATTAAAAAATACATTAAACCTAACCAGTTGGTTGAGGTCATGGCAGATCAATACGGTCAGCCTGCAAAATAAACAGCATTTAAGTTGAGCGAATGCAAAAATCGCTCTTCTAAAAAAGTGCTTTTAAGTTAAGCATGCTCTTGATTTAAAAAAAGCCCCGTTTACTTACTTATAGGCAAGACGGGGCTTTTTTTTATTACACGCTATGGACATATCTATTATTGTAAGTAACCTTATTCTTGGATTAAAAATTAGGGCTTGATACGATAAAATTGCATGGCATTTTTACGAAACACTTGATTAAGTGCATCGGGATCATAGGCTGCCACGACATCACTAAAGGCATCAATAATATTAACCAATGATGTACTGACACGATCCATCGGGAAGTTTGAAGCAAACATAACGCGATATTGCCCAAAGCTTTGTAGAGCATGGGTGATCAGTGGATGAACCAGTTCAAATACTTGCTCTTTGGATGCGAGCTGATTTTTTTGATGAAAATGATGACCGAGTACAGGCATCATCAATCCAGAGATTTTGGTGTAGACATTGGGCAAAGTTGCCAGTTCAGCGATGTCTTCTTTCCAGTGGAACAGGATATTTTCACGAGCAGTTTTTGTAAGACCCGTGTGCTGACCCACTGCACCAAAAAGACCTGCGGGTGTACCCAAATGATCAAGAACAATCGAAGTTTCAGGGAATTGTTTTGCCAGTGCAATAACATCTGAAAGTTGGGTTGAATAGGTCCAAGCATCGAAGCTGAGACTATATTGCGCCAATAACTCAAAGCCTTTTAGAAACTTTTTATTGCGATATAAATGCGGTTCATCTGCCCAAGCGTAAATGCCTTGATCTTCATGAAAGGACGCCATTTTACGAATCCCTCTAAAATGGGGAGACGTTTGCTTATGCATTTTTAATATTTTTTTAAAATTTGAATCACGCGGATCAGCGGTTGCAACCAGAGCACCCAACTTTAAATTGTGTTGATGCAAGGGGAGTGAATCAATAAATGCGGTTTCTTCAACCACGCCTTTGCCTTTCTGATGATGCCAACTGGCTTCAACATGCACGACTTGATCAACGACATAATGTCCCACATCTTTTTTATAATTTTCGGGTAAATAAGGCGCGGTGATATGTTGAGTTAAGCCAAGTGTATCAATCAACTCTTTTGATTTAACCAGACGTACGACTTTATCCAGTAGTTTTGGACGTTTACCGAATAATTTTACAGCCAAAGCCGCTGCATGTGGGGTGTGGTAAGGATCCCATTGATGAATATGTGCATCCACAATGGGAAAATCTAAATGATTCATGATCATCCTTAACTGAGTCATTGATTTTTATAAGATACGATATTCAGTTCAGTCTTCACATTGTATTTTTGTCCAAACCGTAAAATAGATGATTGACGGCGAAGTACGCTCGGATTTAAATGTTTAAGAGGACGAATTCTCAATATAAAAAAGCCCTCATCAAATGGTAGAGGGCTTCTTACACACATCATTTACTCATTCAAAAGCTTAATATACTTCTAAATTGGCTGAGACTTAGTGTTTGTGATCGTGCTTATGAGCGTGTTCGTGGTCATGCTTATTGGCATGAAACTCTTCGTTATGGCGAAAGCGAAGATAGTTTTCAAACTGTTCACAGTATTCGTCATAGTTGTCTTCAAGCATCATTTGGAACTGTTGCATGATATAAGACATCACTTGATCTTTGGCATCACGCATTTCATTGCCATCTTTAAAATTATTTGCGGCAACCCAAGTGTTAAAACGTGCAGTACCAAATAACATGGCAGCACTCACTTGACCACGCATTTCAGCAGGTTTCACTTGTGAACCTTTTTCAACACGGCAAAATTCATTGGCTTGTTTGATAAATTCATCAGCACGTTCAAAGAAAACTGCATTTAATGCTTCTTCTTCGGTTACATCAGTCGCTTCAATTTTCTGAACCATGAACTGTTCCTAGCATAAAAATCTAATGCGGTATTATAGGCAAAGCCTTGCATAAACTAAACCTTTGACTTAATCTAAAAATAGCCTAAGCAAAACATGGAGTTCATGATGCAGGATGCCATTGCAGTTCAAAGTTTAAAAAGTGATATCGCGCTTTTACGGCAAAATATTTGGCCACCTGCCGATCTTGCAAATGTTGAGGGTTTGCCGATTTATTATGGGACTCAAGATCAAGTTGACGCTTATTATCGACAGTGGGCGGGTTTGATTGAAAGGGCGCAAGATTTATTTCAGCCTTTTATGGAGGATGAAGTACTTGATGCAATTCATTTAACGAGTCATTTGAACTTGCCGTTATTTTACTTTCATGTCGATCGTATTCGCATCAATAAAACCCGAGCAAAAGAATCGAAGACTTTTCGTGGGATAGCGAGTCTCGTTGATAAATGTGGTCAATTTGAACCAGATCAAATTCAAGCCATGGCACGTTGGTTAGACAGCGATGACACAGCAGCCTTAGTGGCGCATCGTGAATTTGTCGATTTACGCACCTATGTCTTTCAACATGGTCAAAGTGAATATACGCGTACACGTTTTTATGTGAATGGAATTGTATTGAGTGTTGAACCCCACTTTGAATTGGTGGATGCACGAGATAAACCACGTAAACAGCGCAATGACAGTTATAGCGATCCGATTGGCGATAATAATACTTGGCGTGTGTTTGGGAAGAATCGTTAATATAAGCTCAACATTTTACTACATGTTCAAACTTGTAAGCTAAATCTATGATTTATAAGATGAAGACTGG
The DNA here is from genome assembly GCF_059515865.1 of Acinetobacter sp. CY73. Taxonomy (NCBI): domain Bacteria; kingdom Pseudomonadati; phylum Pseudomonadota; class Gammaproteobacteria; order Moraxellales; family Moraxellaceae; genus Acinetobacter; species Acinetobacter sp. CY73. The sequence continues at coordinate 13,189 of NZ_JCAKMZ010000034.1, forward strand.
AAAAATACATATCGAGTATTTATGGTCGATCAGCGCATTAAGATCTTCATTAAAGTTTGGGGGATTTTAAAACAATTCTATCCTCATCCATTTCCTTTATTACTGCTGATCAGTTTTTACTTAATGGTTATTTCTGCACTGAGTATAGGATTACCATATTTATTAAAACTATTGGTTGATCAAACTCAATTGGGGCAAGCCGAAACTTCATTTGCAAGCTTTTTTCAATTCAATTATTTATATCTGCTTGCTTTGGCTTATGCCGTGGGTTGGATGTTAAAAGAATTCATTCAACAGATGAATAACTTCAGTAGTGCAGTTTTATTAAGGCACTTTGATTCAGCTTTGATTTATGAAGGCATAAAAAATTACTTTTCACTGAAAGATAGTGTGCAAAAGCAACAGGATGTCGGTGTATTTAATAGTGATCTATTACGTGGTTCAGAAGCATTCGGACAGATTCTCTATACTAGTTTCTTTGTTATCGTTCCGATCATTCTGCAAATAGTAGGCATGGTTTGGGTGCTCGGGATGAATGTTGCATGGAGCTATGCTTTTTATTTCTTCATTTTTTCATGCTGTGCGGTGCTGTTATCTTTACTCATTACCTTTAAAACGAAAGATTTCTTTACTGAAATGTATCAGTCGAGAAATCAACTCAATCAATTTATGATCGAAAAAGTGCAATCGAGTTATGACATTAAAGTGAATAACGCAACGAATTATGAGTTGCAAGCGTTTAAAGTCAGAATCGAAAAGTTCATGCAAGAATCACGGCAGACCTATCTTAAAGTAGTTGTTTTAATGATGTATCAAGTGGCTTTTGTAGGACTATTTCTATTTGTATTTATGGGATTGTCCGTTTATTTATTTGAGCAACAGCGTTTTAGTGCAGGTAATTTTGTGCTGATTTCTAGCTATATCATTAGTTTAACTTTGCCACTGATGATGATGTCACAGAGTATTATTCGCCTGCGTGGTGACTTTATTGCCATTGAAAAATATGATGATTATTTCGAATTTGAAAAAGATCAATTCGATGAGAGAACTTTAGAACCGAATACGACTTTTTATCAATTTTTAGATGCAGAGTTGATATTGGGAAAAAGTAGAATTCAACATTTTAATTTTAAGATTGAACAAAGTAAAACTTATGTGGCAATTGGTAGAACAGGGATTGGTAAGACCAGTTTTATCAATTATTTAATGGGACTGACTCAAATCAACAGTGGTCAACTTCATTATAAAAATATTGATATTAGCCAGCAATTCTCTACCGAAATTTTTAAAGAAATTGCATTTGTCAGTCAGCATCCGATTGTATACTCGGGAACCTTACGTCAAAACCTCATACATAGTAGTCAACACACGTATTCAGATGACACCTTAGAGTTTTGGCTCCATCAATTTGGTTTAACGCAATTATTAGAGAAAAATAGTATTGGCTTAGATGATGATATTCAAGAGATTTACAAAAGCTTTTCAGGTGGTGAGAAACAGCGCATTAGCCTGATTCGTGCAATATTAAAAAAACCACAATTGTTGATTCTAGATGAACCTACGGCAGCTTTGGATGAAAAGACCAGTCTATATTTACTGCCAATCATTCGAGAACAGGTGAGCACGATTTTTATGATTTCTCATGCAAATTATGCGATTGAATTGGCAGATGAAGTTCTAGATTTTAATCTACTTTTGAAAACACAAAACTCGGAGCAAGCGTAAATTTTCATTAATTATACTTTGCTTAATTTGAATCGATATTCAAAGTTCAGCATGTATCCAGCATGCTGAACTCAAATGCTGACTAGCAACGAAATAAAAAAAATAAAAATTAAGTATTTGGACATTGGATCTTTGGATTATTCAAGCCGCGACTATGGGTAAATACGGCAATGAGTGCTAGGCCAATCAATATAATGACACTATAAATAAGTATGCTTGCATTAAAGTGATCTACCATGAAACCACCAAATAATGCGCCAGCAGCAATCATGACTTGGAACATACCCACAAATAAGGGCATCCCTTTTTCGACAGACTCAGGTGCATGTAAAAACATCCAAATATTGGCTGTGGTTGGAAATGCACCAAAAGCAAAACCCCAGAGTGCAGTCAAAATATAGGCACCGACCAAATGCACGGCAAAAACGGGGAAACTTAAGAAAACAATACCCAAGCTGAGCCCGACCACCGCCAAGGTATAACGCACATTAATGTTGCTGCTATAACCTGCAAAAGCATTACCCAAAAAGCCTGCGGCACCATAGACCAATAACAAGGTACTAATCGTTGAACCATTAAAGCCAGCCACATTTTTAAAGAAGGGTGCCAAATAGCTATAGGTTGAAAAATGCGCAAAACTAATCAATAAAATAATTACTAGGCCTTTACGAGCTTTCGCATTTTGAAAAAGTGCAGGTAGGTCGCGATACTGAATTGATGAAGTCGGTGGTAGTTTGGGTAGAAAAAAATACTCAAGTAATAAAATGACAGAACCTATCACCGCCGTGATGACAAAAGCGCTTCGCCACCCGTACAGTTCACTCAGCCAAGTGCCAATCGGAACACCCAAAACTGTAGCCAAAGTCACGCCAGCCATAACAATTGCTGTGGCTTTTGCAATCGGAAGATGAGAAGGCGCAACCCGACCACTGAGCGCAATTGCGGTTGCCCAAAATCCACCAATGGCAATACCCAATATGAATCGACTGAGTAACAGTAACTCAAAACTTGCCGCATAAGCAGTGATGAAATTGGCGAAAACCATGACAGCGGTTAGAGAGATCAATAGCACTCTTCGATCTAGGCTTTTCACCCAAACCGAAATTAGGGGTGCAGCAAAAGCACCCATGATGGCAGGTAGGGTAATCACTAAACCTGCTGTGCCGACACTGACATGCAGGTCTTGCGCGATTGCATTTAACACACCAATCGGTAAGAACTCACTGGTAACGAGAATGAATGCGGTAATCGAAAGGGTAATCACGGCATACCAGTTGCCTTCTGTTTGAGGTGTTTGTTCTTTAGGTGCTTGTTCTTCAGATGCTGGGTCTTCAGATGCTGGGTCTTGATGCAGATTTGTTTCAGTCTGTTTAACTTGAGTGTTCATTGACGGTCACTCCTTGAATTTCTAATTTCATAGTGATTGTTATGAAATTAAAATATTTGATTTATTGCGTGAGGTCAATTAATTTATTAGTGATCGTTATAAAATTATTTGGGGTGGTTATGATAGAAATGGCAAAGCCAGAAAATCAACAAGATAGTGTCGTGGCTAAACCAAAGGGACGCGGACGTCCGAAATGCTTTAATGAACAACAAGCACTTGAGAAGGCCATGTTGTTGTTTTGGCAATACGGCTATGAAGCCACCTCAATTAGTGATCTGACTCAAGCGTTAGGAATAACAGCCCCAAGCCTCTATAGCACTTTTGGCGGAAAGGCTGCGCTTTTCGAAAAATGCTTGGATTATTATGTACAGCATGAAGCTTGTTCAATGGATCAGATTTTCATCCAAGCCAAGTCCACTAAAATAGCGATTGAACTGTATTTATTTGAAAATCTAAAACGTTTGATTCAAGCGCATAAACCTGTTGGTTGTATGTTGGTGGTTGCCACTATGAATTGTTCGACTGAAAATAGTGCGGTACAACAACAGCTACTTGAAAAACGGCTACAGACCAAATCAAAAATTTATGATCGCTTGGTCTTGGGGCAACAGTCGGGGGATATTCCTGCCCATGCGGACGTTCAGGCTATGACGGATTACTATACAACGCTCATCCAAGGCATGACCATTCAAGCGCGAGATGGTGCCGAACTGAGTCAACTTGAAAATGTTGTGAAATTGGCGATGAAATCGTGGGATATTTTTATTCAAGAGAGTTGAAATTAGGTACAAATTATTCGCAATCATTATAAAGTTGAATTAACAAAATAACCTAAAGATAGTCACTTACTTAAAGTTATGTATATTGTGATTCTTACTTATACAAGTACTAAGATAAGATGGAGTTAAAGTGTCATTCGAAACCGAAGCTTTTATCAACATTATTGCTCTCATTCTGCATTTTATTGAAAAAAACATAGATCACCTTTGTTTGCATTGATAAGTTCATTAGACCACTTTCATCAATCATTTTTTGAACTTTTGAAATTCATGATGTAAGTTTCCTCTCCTTTCAGGAGAGGGTTAGGGAGAGCTTGTATTATGCTTAAAAGCCCTCATCCTCTTGCGGAATGCATTCCTCATCCCAAGGGGAGACGGGACTTTCATTGATCATTTAAGTACCGATTAATGATCATTTTTTGATTTTTGAAAAAACTCTATTAATACGTTAATAACGCATTTGATCATAGAGCGAATGTTTTAACTCGGATCTATGATCATTCAAGATTATAAAAATTATTTGATAAATTTACGACTGACTAAGAATTGCTCAGTGGCTTCAATCAATTTCTCTGCATAAACTTCTTGTTTGGCAGTGAGCCAACCCAGTGCAAACCAGTCACTGGCTTCAAGTTCAGTCTGCTGTAAGTAAGATGAAGAAGAGGCGAGGATTTGATACTGCTGCGCTGCTTCATGCGCGTCATTCAAAGATTTACCATACTTTTGCAAATTCTTAACATCAAAAATATGGGTCAATATTGGAAAGCTAAATTTCAGTTCATTTAAACGCAGTGCCAATAAATCTAAACTTTCAAAATTAGTCACATCGACATCATTCAGTGTGTCTTGCAACAGCTTATATTGGTTTTGCAGGGTGTTCTGTGCATACCATTTCAGATCATTGCTTTGAACTTTTTTCGATGTTCCTAAACTGAACATCAGCAGTTCAAGGTAGTGCTGAACATTCTGTGTCGACTTGACCAGATTATTGAGTTTTTCTTTGGCATACAGCACGTCTTTACTTAAACTTTCTGCTGTTTTCGGGTTTTGCAGTAAAGCACCTAAGGTACTTTGCATATGTTCAAAATGTTTCAAATTTTCAAAGTGGCTCTTAAATGCAGCCAATTGATTTGCCCATTTATCGGTACTTTTTGAGGTCCAATCTTTAAAGATAGAGAGGGTCAAATGCAAATGATTCAGCGCCAAATGTGCCTGCTCAATATGTGTGTCTTCAGCAACTTGCGCTGAAATCGCCGCAATATTCGGCAATAAATGATTCATTTGATGGGTAATTAAGTTACGAATACTGGTTTCAGCAGATTCTTTTTTAGCCAGAATAATTTCTTTTTCAAGCGTTGCAGGACTCACTTTTAAATCTTGTAATAACAAATTGCCATATTCAGCTTTGCTACGAACATCAAGCCAAAGTTGATACTTTTTGACCCATTCAAAAGAAAAAGCTAATACAGTTGAATCTTTGCCAGATTTAAGTTCAAATTCAACTTCATGAATGTCTTGTGTTTTGTCACCAGATTTAACCTGACCAATATCCACACACACTTCAATTTCAGCATCTTCATACGTAATCACACGTAATGTGCGCTCGATCTCAGTTTCAAATTGAAGTTGTAAGGACTCTTTTTGAGTACCGAGAGCATTGTCTAGGATTTTTTTGGCTTCTGAATTTTGATCATAAATACTCAGGTCTAAACATGGGGTCGTGGCTTGCTTTAAAGCATCGGAATCATCAGATGTTGGCTCATTTACAATCATCTCACCAAGATCATAATTGTCTTCGAAACGGTGTAAGTTGCTTTTACCTGCAGCTTTTAAGGTTTGAATCCAGCGATTGCCTTCAAGACGTTGACGTAATGCAACGCCATGTTGTGACAATAGACGATCTGGTGTGTCGTAATATTTTGCTTGAAGTTGAATAATCTCAGATTTTTTTGGATCGACCGCTTTCATTAAAGCCATACGGCGTGTTTCTGGAATCTGAAACTTCAGTTCAACTTCAGTCATGGTAAAATCCTAAACAAATTCTATTTATAAAAACAATACATTAAGTCAATTAACTTTGATTAATTGAGTCAAAAGTGTATTCGCTTGATGCACATACAATATTTAAAGTCATGCATCAGAAGTGAAGGATTGTAACTGAATTAAAATGAAATACATGGCTATTAAAATTGAATGCTTCACAAATATGCGTTTTTCAATTTGGCAATGTGGACTTTCTATTTGGACAAGATTGCATTAGAGTGATTGAAAAAGGAACAAGAAGATTGCTATGAATGCACAAGTAGAGCCTAAGTTTGAACTTAGTCCAACACCAGAGTTTCAGCTTCCGATAAAAAAATATTCTGAATTTTATCGTTTTTATTTAACCGAACACCGCAGCATCATGAGTCGCCGTTTACATGCAGCGGGAAGCAGTGTCGGGATTTATTTTTTCAGCAAAGCCATTCTTCAAAGAAAAGCCAAATATCTTGTCTATGGTTTAGTTTCAGGCTATGCATGTGCATGGGTGGGACATTTTGTCTTTGAAAAAAATAAGCCTGCGAGTTTTAAACAACCGCTATATAGCTTTATTTCTGATTGGCGGATGTTGTCGGATATCGTAAGAGGTAACTTGAGTTTAAAAGATCGTGCTTTTGATAAGATTGATAGTTAAGTTTTTTAATTAAAGGTCTACAGTGTTTTGGTGCTTAAATCCCATAAACTGATTAAATAAGGCTAAACAAGATTCTGGAACAACTCTAAAAAAGCGAGTGTGGAACGTGAAGAATCATCAAAAAAGCCCAGTCGATGATGCTTGGTTTTTTTATATTATTATAAGATATTGAAATTTATTAAAAAATAATTCGCATAAAGTGTATTATGTTATTTTTAGAAAAACTTAAAATTCTTAATACGACAAAACTTTTTAAAACCTATTTGCCTCTGAATTATAGATACATCTTATGAAAAAGAACGGTATTAAAAATCCGATAAAAGCTACATTAATTTCCTCTCTCGTAGCTCCTTTGCCTTTTGTATTAATGGTTTTAGTAACCCTTATTTCCATGGAAAACTTTAATCTATTTGCATTTATTCAGATCTTAGGTCTTGTCCTAGTCATTATGATATTTGCTCTTCCTTTTACCTGTACCATAAATTTTGTACTGGTATTACCTATGGCTCTTTTACTTAGAAGAATAAATTCTCTATCCGCAATTTATTTGTGTTTATGGTGTTCTCTAATAGCATTTCCTGCCTTGAGTATGTATATGAGAATACTTAATGGTAGTTCAAGTAGAGAAGTTGATTTTTTACAAATCATTCTAGCCACACTTTGTGGGCTATGTTCAGGAATCGCATTTTGTCGAATTGCTAAGATTCGATTAAAACCACATGACTTATCATAAGGGGTCTTATGCAAACTTTATTCTTCTTATTAAAAAAATCATATCTTATCTATCTTAAATAATCTCAAAATACCCTAAAAAGCAGACTGCAAAACATGTCGGTTACTTTTGAGTGATGTTGATATTTATTGCTCATAAAACGATTGATCAGCAACCTGTTTTAAGTTTTAGCGGAGCTTCCATTCTTCAAATTCCTGACATTATCTTGAATCAGCATCGTCTATAAGCTTAGTTCAATCACTGTATATTCTATTTGTTATAATGTGCCTAATGATGTCTAAGAATTGATCAGATATTTATTTCATCAATTTATATACAATAGTATCCGCGTAATTGAGAATTTTATTTTCTTTTGTTTTTATTTCAATCTTCTGAATTAACTTCCCACTTTTACGTTCCACAAGTAAAGAATGCTTTTCACCAACTTGAAAGAGCTGCTCTTCACCCCATTGTCTTAAAGTAACAATGGTTGGGAAAAGATCCTCTCCTCTAGGTGTTAATACATATTCTTGATATGCAGACCCATCTGATGCGGGGACAACTTTTAAAATATTATGTTGCGTTAACATTTTTAAGCGATCACTAAGAATATTCTTGGCTATGCCCAAACTTTCTTGAAATTCACTAAATCTTTTCATGCCATCAAATGCATCACGAATAATAAGTAATGACCATCTATCACCAATAATATCTAGAGCTCTAGCAACTGGACAGTGTGAATTTTCAAAACTTTTACGCTTAGCCATAAATATTGTTCGCGAAAGATTGAGTAAAAATTATAACAGATAAGCATAAAATAATTGGTTGTATTTTAAAACTAACTTGATTAATCTTAACTGGTTTTAAAATAAAACTAGTTTGGTGGTAATAATGAACTTAGAAAAATCCACAACAATCATAAATAATCTAGTAGATCAATCAGATACAGCGAATAAACGAAAAAAAACTGCTGATAGAAAACTGCCGAAAACAATTATTTTATTGCTAGCCGTTTGCTGTGGTTTGAGTGTGGCAAATGTTTATTATGCACAACCTCTACTCGACTCGCTGGCTGAAACTTTTAATATTCAATACTCAGTAGTTGGTGGTGTGATCACTGCAACGCAAGTTGGTTGTGCTTTAGCGCTTTTTTTTGTCGTGCCTTTGGGGGATTTAGTTCAAAGAAAAAAATTAATAAAAATTCAATTGTTACTACTTTTTGTAGTTCTTATGGTGGTTGCTTTTTCACAAAATTTGCCTGTACTTTTGATTGGTATGTTGGGTGTAGGGTTACTAGGAACAGCCATGACACAAGGCTTGATCGCTTATGCAGCGACTTTAGCAAATACAAGTGAAAGAGGGCATGTTGTTGGAATTGTTCAAAGTGGGGTAGTCGTGGGGTTGCTTCTAGCACGAACGCTAGCAGGAGTGATTACAGACATTAGTGGGTGGAGAAGTATCTATATTTTATCTGCAGTATTCTCAATATTAATGCTGGTACTTATATGGCGAATATTTCCAGAGCCTAAAAAAAGTGAAATAAATTTAAATTATTATCAATTAATTGGATCGATGTTTTCACTTTTGAAAAATGAAAAAGTACTGCAATTAAGAGGGGGTTTAGGTTTGCTAATGTTTGCTGCATTTAGCATATTCTGGACAGCACTTGTTTTACCTTTAAGTGTTAAACCTTTTGAAATGTCACACACAGAAATAGGTGCATTTGGCTTAATTGGTGTTGCTGGTGCACTTGGTGCAGCAGGTGTGGGTGGATTAACGGATAAAGGATATGGGCAAAAAGCAACGGCAGTTGCATTGGTTCTTCTGGTTCTTTCATGGTTACCTCTCGTAATGATGCCATATAGTATTTGGGCACTTGTTCTAGGTATTATTTTGTTAGATTTGGGTGGTCAAGCAATACATGTGATTAACCAAAGCATGATTTTAGAGATTAATCCTGAGGGATCGGGTCGTTTAATTGGTTGCTATATGTTGTTCTATTCTGTGGGTAGTGGTTTAGGGGCGATTGCTTCAACAACAACTTTTGCATCATATGGCTGGTTGGGTGTTTGCTTACTAGGATTTATTGTAAGCGCGGCTGCATTTATTTTTTGGATAGTTTCACTGCCATATAATAAAGAGATTTGAATATACTTTTAGTTACTTAATAGACCTCTTGCGAAAGTCGTTATTGCAAGTTTATCCGGTTTACAAGTGCAGCAATTAAGTTGATGCGTAAACCGAATCGCTTACGTCTGTTTCTGTAGCGTTCACTTAATATTCTAAATGTTTTCAATTGACGATTGATGTGCTCGACCAAAATTCGTATTTTTCCAATCATTTTATTATACTTTTTCTCAACATCAAATAAGGGGAAATTCTTCTTTTTCTTTATTGGAATCAATAATTTAAAGTCATGTTCCTCTAATCCATAGTACCCTAAATCGGTTATAACATATTCACAATGTTTGAATTTATTAACGGTCTTTCTTGCCAGTGCAAGATCATGCTGACTTCCATTGGATATATCTAGCCCTATGATTTGTTTGCTCTTCGGATGATAGATCACTTGGGCTTTGAGCGTATGTTTCTTCTTTTTACCACTGTAGAATTTATTCTGATTTTTTTTAGGACGTTCGATTGAACATTCTGTTGCATCAATAATGACCCAATTAAAGTGTTAGTTTACTGTGGTAATGCTTCGTTTTGGCAGGGTAAAACGTCTTGATTTCATCAATGCATCTTCAAACTTTTTAATGGTTCGATTCACATTACTTTCAGCGATATGGTAATTCGCCGCTAATTCCAATTGAGTATAGTAGGTTCGTAAGTAGTTGAGCGTTAATAACAACTGATCCTCTATATCTAAAGGTATGAGGACGACCTGGCTTCTTTTTGAGTGATTCTGCTTTTTCTAGAACCTCGACCATTTCATTAAAAACTTGTCAAGGTACGCCAACCAAGCGTTTGAATTCAGAATCTGAAAAACGGTTTAATTTCTGATATCTCATGAAATTTATATTGAGGTGGTTTCTACTTTCACAAGAGGTCTATTATAAATAGCCATTTTTTAACGACTCTATGTATGAATGACCAATACTTATCTGTAGTTTTTATTCCCGGATTTATGTTTGATGAATCACTTTGGGATGAAGTTGCCCAAGAGTTTCCAGATCATTTCGAAATTTATAAAGCTAGCCTGCAGCAAGGTAATACTATTGAAAAAATCGCAGAAAATATCGTAAAAGATGCACCTCCTAAATTTGCATTGATTGGATTTTCACTAGGTGGTTATGTAGCAAGATCACTTGTTAATAGATTTCCAGAAAGGGTCTCTGCTCTAATATTGATTGCATCTTCACTTCGACCTGATACTAAAGACCAAAAGAAACAAAAATTGACAGCAATAAATATAAGCTCAGAAGAGCGCTTTAGAGGATTAAGTTCCATAGCAATTTCTAAAACGTTACACCCAGCTCAATCAAAAAATGACGTTATTATTAAGCGGATTCAGAAAATGGGAAAAAAATGGGTTATAAGGCATTTGTAACTCAGTCTTTGCTTAATAGAGATAGCTACGCTAGTAAAATTGAATGTCCAACGCTGATTATTTCAGGCGCACAGGATACTATTCGTTCTCAAGAAGAAGGAATAGAGCTATTAAATCAAATTCCTGGTAGTAATTTTGATGTAATAGAAAATACAGGCCATATGATTCCATTGGAACAGCCCAAAAAGTTATCAGCTTCTATGTTGAAGTGGCTTAATGCAATAGATTCATAAACTTTTTATCTATTTCTAATACAGTAGGCATGGTATCCACAGCTTTATTCTGAGTTACGTTATCGCTCTTTTCTAGACAAGTTCCCCCCTCCATTTAACATAATGGACGTTAAACCAAATTAACTACTATAAAACATTTAAAAACAAATGCCTGGTCTTTAATTTGCTTCCAAAATAAAGTGAAAGAGAAGGATTGAAACATCGTGGTTTTTTTAAAAACCTTGCTTTTTTCACCATAAAACGATTAATAGGTAGTCAATTATGAACTTTCGCCGATCTTTTATGTTCATTTTTAAATTAAACGTCAACAGAATCTTCTATATAAGTTTAGCAGATGACTGAGCTTTCTATTTTGTTGAATTTAACAAATGCGAGAGCACCGTGCTTTGTCCTATAATGGACACAATTTTGTATTTGCTTTGAGTGATTTAACCATGCGCGGTTTGTATTTAATTACCAATGATGATCCGATTGAACTGTTATTAGCCAAGTTAGAAGGTGCAATGGCGACCTATGAAGTAGCTGTTTTGCAATATCGTCGTAAAAATGTGGCCAAAGAAAAACAAGCCTACGAAATTGAATACATGAAAAACATGTGCAGTCAATATAACGTGCCTTTCGTGATTAATGACGACTTAGAAACAGCGGTGCAATATGGCATTGGTGTGCATTTAGGTCAAAACGATGGTTCAATTGTTGAAGCCAAACAACGTCTACCAAAAAATGTATTGATTGGTCGCAGTTGCAACAACTCGATTGAACTCGCTGAGCAAGCGATTGCAGATGGTGCAAACTATGTGGCGTTTGGTGCAATCTATGCAACACAGACTAAGCCAGAAGCAGGCAATATTGGTTTGGAAACTTTAAAGTTAGCAAAAGAAAAATTGAATGTGCCGATCTGTGCGATTGGTGGCTTAACGGTTGAAAATGGTGCTGAAGTGATTGCTGCAGGTGCAGATTTGTGTGCCGTGATCAGTGATGTATTGGGTGGTTCAATGTCAGCGGTTGCCCAACGTGTATATGACTGGTCTGAACTTTTTGCTGAACAGACTTAAGGTTGCTGAAAAAGCTTAATCTAAATCATATTGAATAAATTGTAATTTTTAAGTTGAGAATCTCCATGACTTTATCTGCAAAGCAAGAACAACTATTTAAGCAAGCCAGCAAACATATTCCAGGGGGGGTGAACTCTCCTGTACGTGCATTTAATGGGGTGGGTGGTACGCCAGTGTTCATCGAAAAAGCGCAAGGTGCGTATTTGTATGATGTTGATGGCAAACGCTATGTGGACTATGTGGGTTCTTGGGGACCAATGATTTTAGGTCATGCACATCCTGCAATCATTAAAGCAGTACAAGAAGCAGCTGTAGATGGTTTAAGTTTTGGTGCACCCACAGTTCATGAAACCACACTTGCAGATATCATTTGTGAAATCATGCCTTCAATTGAATTGGTACGTATGACCAACTCAGGCACGGAAGCAACCATGACTGCGATTCGCTTAGCACGTGGTTATACAGGTCGTGACAAAATTGTAAAATTTGAAGGCAACTACCACGGACATTCAGACTCTTTACTTGTAAAAGCAGGTTCAGGTTTGCTCACAAGTGGTGAGGGTGAAGCAACATCTGCAGGTGTTCCAGCTGATTTTGCAAAACATACTTTAACGCTTCCGTACAATGACATTGCAACTTTAAAAGAATGTTTCGCGAAATTCGGTTCAGAAATTGCAGGGGTGATTGTTGAACCTGTGGCAGGTAATATGAACTTGGTGAAACCAATTGATGGTTTCTTACAGGCCATTCGTGATGTCTGTGATGAACATGGTTCAGTCTTTATCATTGATGAAGTGATGACAGGTTTCCGTGTGGGTCTAGGCGGTGCTCAGGCACACTATGGCGTAACACCTGATTTAACGACTTTAGGTAAAATTATCGGTGCGGGTCTTCCAGTGGGCGCATTTGGTGGTAAGCGTGAAGTGATGGAATGCATTGCACCTTTAGGTAAAGTCTATCAAGCAGGGACATTGTCAGGTAATCCATTGGCGATGCGTGCAGGCATTGAAATGTTTAAGCATTTACGTGCTGAAGGATTCTACGAGAAACTGACTGCACAACTTGAGAAATTATTGATTGGTCTACAAGCTGCTGCGGATGAAGCGGGTATTGCATTCAAAACTCAGCAAGTGGGTGGTATGTTTGGTTTGTATTTTACAGATCAACAAGACATCACCAGTTTTGATTCGATGTTGAAATGTGATGTTGACATGTTCCGCAAATTCTTCCACGGCATGCTTGATGAAGGGGTGAATTTAGCACCGTCTGCATTTGAAGCAGGATTTATCTCAAGTGCGCACTCAGATGAAGATATTGCGTACACAATTCAAGCAGCTAAAGCAGTTTTTGCACGCATTAAATAATATTTTTGTATAAAATCAATTAAGATATACCCGCAGTCTGTGTACTGCGGGTTTTTTGTGTCAGGCTGAGTCTTAACAGATCAGTCTCAAGTATAAAATTCAGGGATAGCGATTAAAAATGAAGACTAAGCACTATTTAACGTTGGAAGATGCTGAATTTCTACTGACACGTGCGCATCAATATGCCATTGATCAAAAGTTTAATGTCAGTATTGCTGTGGTTGATGAAACAGGAACCTTGTTGGCGATGAAGCGTATGGATGGTGCTTCTCCAATGACCGCCAATTTGGCGATTGAAAAAGCCAAATGTTCAGCCTTGAGCCGTAAACCGACACTCCTTTTTGAAGAACTGATTAAAGATGGTCAGCTCGGATTCTTAACTGTGAGTTCAATTTCAGGCATGCTTGAGGGGGCTGAACCGATTCTGTATCAAGGTCAATTGGTCGGTGCGGTTGGTGTATCTGGTGTGAAATCACATCAAGATGCTCAAATTGCACAACATGCGATTGATGTATTTTTAGCTTTGGCAGATTAAATCTGAATATTGATGTTGTATTCACTGCCTAAAAAAGTTGAAATGAATTTGAGTCAAGCCAAATGGCGTCTTGAATCAACAGAATCTGTCTTGGTGGTTGTGGGGCTACAGCAGCTCAGACAAATAGTTGATTTTGAAGGCAGTGTGCTCTCAGAGAATTTGATCGCATTGTCAAAAAAAGCCAAAGCACTCGATATTCTAGCACTTGATTTGAACCCTGAGCAATTCATGAATGCAATGCTGAGCTTAGGAGATTATGTCTCTCAAAATAAGCAAATCATTATTGCAGGTCAAGTCACCCCAACCATTAAGTCGATCATTCAGCATATCAGTTCGATTACACAGCAGATTTGCATGATTGATGATGCGATATGTTTAGAATCAAAGTCTCAGCATATCCACTGGATCAACTCTATTGTCGCTATGGGTTTACATCACATAAACACTCAAACCGCATTAAGACTTTGGACGTTGAGTGCACCCACTGAGTTTATCCTGTCGGAAAAAGGGATATTGTTGGCTGTTGCTGAACAACTTGACATGGACGCTTTGGAAATTGATCCTTACTGTGATCTTCGACGCTATGGTTTAGATTCAATGGGTATCGTGAGTTTAACAGGGCTATGGCGTGCAAATGGTGCTCATATTCGCTATGAGGATTTTGAAAAGGGGATCAATTTAGTTGATTTAATCCAACGATTAAAAATCTGAATCTTGATCGAAAAAATCCTCGCTTGATCAGTCGCTGATAAATTGTCGAATTTTCAGATAAAGAATGAAAAAAACACCAAGTTTCGCAAATACAAGATTGTATTTTTGGGCGAAGCTTTCTATCATTGCCGGCTTGTTTTCACGATCTGATAGGAATTGAACTTTGAGTAACTTTCTAAAGGAAAACCTCATTCATCGTGATCCAGATTTTATGGTCATTCATAAACCTGCAGGTCTACTTTCCGTTCCTGGAAAAACTGCAGATTTACAAGATTGTGCAATCAATCGTCTACTCAAAGAAGAGCGTCGAACTTTACTGATTCATCGTTTAGATCGCGACACTTCAGGTCTTTTGGTTTTTGGTCTATCCAAAGCCGGTCAAAAGTCGATTTCTCGCCAGTTTCAAGAACGCCAAACCGATAAAACCTATCAAGCACTCGTGGTGGGGCATCTTGAAGGTGAGGGTACAGTTGATGTGCCTGTGATTTATGATCCATCTCGACCACCACTTCACATTGTAGATGAAACCCATAACAAGCCTGCATTAACCCATTGGCAGGTACTTGAGCAATTCGAAATAGAGGGTCAGGCTGTGACTCGGGTTAAATTGACACCGATTACAGGTCGTGCTCATCAATTACGCGTTCATATGCAATATCTAGGTCATCCGATTGTTGGTGATACCTTATATGCGGCGCCTGAGCATCAAGCATTAATGCCAAGACTCTGTTTACATGCAGAAAGATTAAGCTTTAGTCATCCGATATCTGAGGAATATATGGATTTTTATAGTCCAGTTCCTTTCTAGTTTCACAATTGATCAATCTGAATCAATGATCTTGATTTGAATTCAATTCAGTTGCCCTCATTGTAAAAGACAAGCTGAATGGAAAAATTGTGAAACATTCCCAAATTTTGCTCACTTTTTAGTGGGCTTTATGTCAAAATATATTGCTTAAAGACGTTAAACTTTGTTCAAATAATCTCCTGATTGAGCATTGGTTTTTCAGTCCTAACTTGAGATAAGGTGGAAAAAATTGCAGCAATTTGCTATTGGTCAACGTTGGTTATCAGACACGGAAACAGAACTTGGATTAGGTGTATTGATTGATGTAGATGAACGCTCGATCAGCATTCTATTCCCTAAAAGTGATGAAACTCGTGTTTATGCACGTAACAATGCACCTTTATCTCGTATTGTATTTAACGTCAAAGATGAACTCCAAGACCAAGAAGGGATTACTTGGACAGTTGAAGCTTTGGAAGAGCGAAATGGCGTTATTCGTTATGACGTCATTCGTACCCTTGAAGATGGCACTCAACAGCGTAAAGCTTTGAACGAAACACGTTTAGGCGCAACCATTCAATTGTCAAAACCCCTTGATCGTCTATTGGCAAGCCAAGTGGATTATAAAGAATGGTATGACCTGCGTATTGAAGCATTACAAATGCAAGCCAATATGCAAAATAGCCCACTCCGAGGCATGGTCGGTGCGCGTGTTGGACTGATTCCACATCAGTTATATATTGCACATGAAGTCGGTAAACGTTTTGCTCCGCGGGTATTGCTTGCCGATGAAGTGGGCTTGGGTAAAACCATTGAAGCAGGTCTCATCATCCATCAACAACTCAAAACAGGTCGTTCGGAACGTATCCTGATTTTAGTGCCTGATTCACTGCAATATCAGTGGATGATTGAAATGCGTCGCCGTTTCAATTTAAATTTCTCACTCTTTGATTTAACACGTACAGCTTCGATTAAAGAGCATGATCCAGAACTCAATCCATTCTTAACTGAACAGTGCATCATTGCATCGGTCGATTTGATGATTGACCATGATGACTTGCGCGAACAGGCAATCGAAGCGGGCTTTGATCTACTGGTTGTCGATGAAGCACATCATTTAATGTGGTCTGAAGAAAACGGCGGAAATGACCGTTACGACCTAGTTGAAGAACTTGCAGAAAAAACCCCAGGTGTTTTGCTGTTAACTGCGACACCTGAACAGTTGGGCGTAGAAAGCCATTTTGCACGTCTACGTTTACTTGATCCGCAACGTTTTAGTTCGCTTGATCGTTTCTTAGATGAAGAAGAAAAATATCAACAAACAGCTTCAATTGCAGAAGCTTTAATGTCGGATGCACCACTTGAAGCTGAGCATTTAAATGCTGTCGAAGTGTTATTGGGTCATAAAATTGAAGATGAGCCTGAACAACGTTACCGTGCGATTCATGAATTATTAGACCGTCATGGCACAGGACGTGTATTGTTCCGTAATACTCGTGAAGCAATTCAAGGTTTTCCAGGCCGTGATTGTCAGCCTGCACCTTTACCTGCACCCGAAGGCTGGTCTAAAGACGGCAAGCTGCGTGAGCAAATGTGGCCTGAAGAAGCACAATTAGATGGCGCTTGGATGGAAAATGATCCACGTGTCTCATGGATCATGGAAATGCTACGTACGCAGTTAAAGCACAAAAAAGTGTTGCTGATTGCGCGTAGTGGTCCTGTGGTCGAAGCGCTTGAAAATGCCTTACGTATCCATGCTGGTATTCGTACCGCAATGTTCCATGAAGGTATGAGCTTGCTTGAACGTGACCAAGCTGCGGCATACTTCGCAGAAGAGTCGTATGGCGCTCAAATTTTACTGTGTTCAGAAATTGGTTCAGAAGGGCGTAACTTCCAGTTTGCTTCGGATTTAATCTTATTTGATTTACCTGCCAATCCAGATATCCTCGAACAACGTATTGGTCGTCTAGATCGTATCGGTCAAGAAAACCGTATTCAAATTCATGTACCGTATTTAGTGGGAACTGCGCAAGAGCGTATGTTCCGTTGGTATAACGAAGCATTGAATATTTTCAGTAGTATTTCTCCAACGGCTCAAACACTTCAAGAAAACTTCATTATTGATTTAAAAGAGTGCTTGTTGACTGATAAAGGCCAAGTGTTTGAAGATGTACTCGAGGCGGTGAACGTTCAACGTCAAGCACTCGAAGATGAATTGCAATCGGGTCGTGACCGCTTACTTGAATACAACTCTTGTCGTCCGATGGTGGCCCAAGAAATTGTCACCGCGCTTGAAAATTACGATGACAATAGCTTATTGCCTATGTTCATGAAACGCTTTATGGCATCGACCAATATCGACTTTGATGAGCAAAGCAATGGTACTGTCATTATTAAGCCAACCGATCAAATGCAAGTACAAGGTTTACCATTGGATGAAGATGGTATGACCGTGACTTTCTATCGTGATCAAGCACAAATCCGTGAAGATGCACAGTACATCACGCTGGAGCATCCATTTGCTGAAAGCGTGATGGAAATGATTAATACTCAATCCTTTGGTAGCACCAACGTTGCATTGTTAAAATCGGCGGCACTACCTCAAGGTTCTGTATTGTTAGAAGTGTGGTTTAAGGTGGGTGTCGTTGCACCAAAAGCATTGAATCTTCCTGCGAGCTTACCAACGCAGTTGATCCGTGTGTTGTTGAGTGAAAAAGGGCAGGATTTATCGCAAAAAATTGCACCTGAAATCTTGAAACCTTATTTACATCATTTAGATGGCAACAGTTGCCGTCAGGTGGTGAAAGCACGTCGTGATGTGGTTGAACAACGTTATGAACAAGCGTTAGATATCGCAAAAGGTGCATTGCCTGAATTGAAAAAACAGGCGAAAGAAATTTATAGTAGCAAATGGCAGTATGAAATTGACCGTTTGAGCTATTTAAAACAGTTCAACTCAAGTATTCGTGAAGATGAAATTACACGTTTGCAAAAGTTGCAAAAAGAAGGCTTAGGGTTACTCGATGGTTTATCTGTAACGCCAGAAGCGATTCAAGTTTTGGTTGTGGTTAAACCATAAATTGAATTTTTGAATTCTAAAAAAAGTACCTTAGGGTGCTTTTTTTATTTATATTTATCAAAGATCTCATGATTGATTTCACATGAAACGTGAACTTAGAGAGATGATTAACTCAAAGAGTACAGTTTGAATTTAGAACTTGATAATGAATACACTCAAAGTAAATGAAACGGGGATAATAGAAAAAAAAGAGATTTATATTTATTTTATTTATAAAATTTTATATTTATATTAGAAAACTTGATTAATTAGAAATTTAGTGTATAGTTCACTTAACTAGAAAAAAGTCTTGTTTCGCTAAATCTTCTTTAAGCATCGCAGTTTTATTCATAATCCTTCGTTTTTTTCAGATTTTAAGTCTCATTCTTTATTATTTCAAAGTTAACACCAGTCAGTAAAGTGACTAAAAATTATTAAAAATTGATGGGATGTATTATGTCAAACTCAAATGTTGTTAAAGGTACTGTTAAGTGGTTCAACGAAACTAAAGGTTTTGGTTTTATCCAACAAGAATCAGGTCCAGATGTTTTTGCTCATTTCAGCGAAATTGCCAGTTCAGGTTTCAAAACCTTGTTAGAAGGTCAATTGGTTGAATTTAGTGTTGCTCAAGGTCAAAAAGGTCCTAACGCTGTAAATATTGTTGCTATCTAAGTAACAGTTAACAGTCTAAAAAAGCACTTATGAGTGCTTTTTTATATTTTAAAATTTAATTAAAAGTTAGTTTTTTTTGATTAAAAATAAATGGAATTTAAATTGTTAAAAATAAATGATTTAGTTGCAAAATCTATAAACGGTAATGAGATATCAGTTACATTAATTCCGCTTGTCCGAATGCAAAATACACGTGAAGGCTTCAAACAAGTTGAAGTTGGTAAAAGAGTTTTGCTGTCCTCTGGACTAGAAGTTGATTTAAATTTAGATGGTCGTACATTTTATATATCTTCAAATCAATTGTTTAAATTAAGTCATAGAGTTAATTCATAAGAAATTAACTGACGTTTAAGTGTTCTTAACACTTCACTCTTATTAAAGGAATACAAATGTTGAAACAAAATATCAATGTAAAAGATCAATTCGGAATTAAACACGCCATTCAAGCCACGGTAGATCACCAGTTTGAAGTGACCCAGTCTTATTCTAATATCAAGCATATTACAATAGACGGTGAAGATATTAGACCAAGCTTTGAAATGTTCTTCCAAAGTTCTTTAAGTGGAAAAATTTTTAAAATTATATAACGATTTAAGCCTGTGACAGATCATTATTCTATGGACTTGTAGAGTCTAAAAATTCAGTAGTTTCTTAGAGTAATCATCGTGTTCATAAAAAAACTATTCCACAAAAAAGTATAATTTTATTTTCATCGAAAACAATCAATTCAGGCATGAAAATTCTTAGACCTAAACGTTAGATGAAATATGATTTAAGAATAAAAGCCTCTTTCGCCATTTGAAATACCCTAATAATTTAAAGTATCTTGAACTCAATATATGGAATTCTGTTGAGCTCGTATTTTGGTTTTGCGCCTAGTGAATACCTAGAATAAATATAATCAAAGTGAATTTTTTACTCCCCCTGAGTAGCTTTTAAAAAATATCATTGGGGATGCGCTTTAAATATATTTTTAATATGCGTTAATCTCTTTTTTCTCAAAATATTACAAAGTATTTCTATCAAATTTTCGAATGCTAAAAATTAGCATCTTGATTGAATTTTTTTTAGTTATTTTTTTCATAAGTATCTAATTTAAATATTTTTTTTGGTTGATCAAAGTTTATTGGTTAAACTGCGAAAAATCAGGCTGTCGTTTTTGCATAAAAGCGCAGATAGCTTCAAACATTTCAGGTGATTGAGCACGCTGTATCACCACTTCTGCTTCATCATCAATGCATTTTATAATTTGATCCAGATTATGCTTCATTAACTTTTTTACAGCTTTGAGTGAGGCATTTGGAAGGGAAGAGGTGGTTCCACTTGTTTGAACAACTAAAAGCTTATTTATAATTGATATTCTGCTCTAGTTAAGCCACCTTGTTTTGTTGAGGCAGCTGATCATAGTAAAACTCATTTGGTGTCATTTTGTCTAGACTTGAATGAGGTCGTTTCAAATTATAAAACTCAAAATATGCGCTCAATTGCTTTTTCGCATCTATGACACTGCTGTAAGCTTTGAGATACACCTCTTCATATTTA
>NZ_JCAKMZ010000035.1:0-29486 GCF_059515865.1 Acinetobacter sp. CY73
AGTGATTCTGCTTTTGCTAAAACCTCGACCATTTCAGTAAAAACTTGCCGAGGTACGCCAACCAAGCGTTTGAATTCAGAATCTGAAAAATGGTTTAATTTCTGATATCTCATGACATTTATATGGGGATAGTTTTTACTTTCGCAAGAGGTCTATTAAAGTAGATAAATATCGATATCTACAAAACGGTCATTATGCTGAGTACAATTAACTTTAAAAACCCAAACGCTTCCCCGCTCTCACCAGAGTTTGATTATAATAAACCCCTACTTTCCTCATGATACAGGCTCAAAACGCTGTGGATGCTGTGACCAAACCCAATTTAATCATTCGTCAGTATACTCAATACACACCTTATGAAGATCGCTTTTTAGAAATGAAAAGCCTGACTGAACAGCGCGATGAGAATACGCCTGATGAACTTTGGATCCTTCAGCATCAATCTGTACTGACTCAAGGACAAGCAGGCAAACCTGAACACATCTTAATTCCATCCAATATTCCTGTGGTGCAATCTGACCGTGGCGGTCAAGTGACATGGCATGGTGAAGGTCAAATGGTGGTTTATTTCATGTTTGATTTAAATCGCTTGGGATGGAATGTACGAACTCTGGTGTCTTACGCTGAATCCATCATGATTGATTTACTCAAAAAATATGACATCGAAGCGTATGCGAAACCTGATGCGCCGGGTGTTTATGTAGATGGTCGTAAAATTGGATCACTCGGTTTTAAAATCCGTAAAGGTCGTAGTTATCACGGCTTATCACTCAATATTGATTGTGATTTGAATGGCTTTCAAACCATTAATCCTTGTGGTTATGCAGGCTTAGAGATGGTAAGGATTTCCGATTTAATACCTGATTACCCCAATTTCAATCAACTTACTCAAGATGTGATCCAACTGTTAGCTGAAAGCAATTTCTTTAAAGATATACGCACTATTCAGCAATAATCACTTTACTTTTCATCCCAAATTAAATTAGAGTATTTACTCTAAAATATAAAACTAAGTAAAAAGGGATAAGCGAGTGATTTCTATTAAATCCGTTAAGCCCGCCCTAGAACAAGCTTATGTCAAACTCATGCTCGACGTGATTGGCAGAGGTCTGGCGATGGCGAGCCAAGTTGATGATGAAATTAGACAGGATGTATCTAAGTTCCCCATAGGTTTTACCCTCTCCATGGCTGTTTTTAACAATGATGCTGCTTTTATCGCACGTGTCAACGACAACCATCATCTAGAATTAGTCGATAGCCTTGATAAAAAGGCGGATCTCATCATCACCTTTAAGCACATTCATCATGCTTATTTGGTTTTTTCATTCCAAGAGAGTACGGCTCAGGCTTTTGCCAATGACCGAATGATTGCCGATGGTGATTTAGGTCATGCGATTCGATTAGTACGCTGTCTCAATAAAATGGAAGCGCTTATTTTACCTAAATTGGTCGCTGAACTAGCAATCAAAGAATATCCTCAACAACTCACATTAAAAGAAAAGCTGTCTGGTGCCGCAAACATTTACCTCAAAGTTGCCCAGTCTTATATCAAAGGGAGTGCTTAAAGCATGGCTAAACCATATTACGAATTTTTCTGTCCTGTAAAAGTCATTGCTGGAAATGCTGCACTTGAACATATGCCATTTGAACTTGCATCCATGGGTGCTTCCCGCCCAATGATCATTACAGATAAGGGTGTTCGCGCAAATGGCTTACTTGCACCTGTCGAAGTAGCCTTTGAAGCGACTGAAGTTAAGATTGGCTTTATTTTTGATGATGTACCACCAGATTCAAGTTTAGAAACGGTTAAAACTGTTGCTGATGCCTATCGCACCAATGGTTGCGATGCCATTATTGCCATTGGTGGTGGTTCAGTGATTGATACGGCGAAAGCTGCCAACATTTTAGTCACTGAAGGTGGTGATGACCTTCTGAAGTATTCAGGTGCGCATAATTTACCAAAACCTTTAAAACCATTTTTTGTTGTACCCACCACTTCAGGCACAGGCTCTGAAGTGACCATGGTCGCTGTGATTTCAGATAACTCAACGCATCAAAAAATCGCGTTCGCATCTAAACATTTGATGCCAAGTGCAGCGATACTTGATCCTCGCATGACCCAAACATTGCCACCGCATTTAACGGCAATGACCGCGATGGATGCGATGACACATGCTGTTGAGGCATACACTTGCTTAGCTGCCAATCCCATTAGCGATGCTTACGCAACCGCCGCGATTAAGAAGGTCAGCGAAAACCTTTTCAAAGTTTTGGAAAATCCTCAAGATGCCGATGGTCGCTTAGAGTTAGCACAAGCTTCGACCATGGCTGGCATTGCATTTTCGAATGCGATGGTTGGCATTGTTCACTCTCTAGGGCATGCATTGGGTGCAGTTTCACACCTTCCACATGGTCTATGCATGAACTTGTTCCTGCCTTATGTGCTTGAGTACAACAAAGATGTGAATGGTCACAAAATTGCAGAACTTCTGTTACCACTGGCCGGTGCAGATATCTATGCACAAACACCAGCGCCACAACGTGCAGATAAAGCCATTTCAATGATTAAGGATATGCGTGATCATATCCACTCACTGACCAAACTTCCACGTACCTTGCAGGAAACAGGCAAAGTCACACAGGCGCAATTTGATGAAATTGCAGATAAGGCATTGAATGATGGATCGATCATTTATAACCCCAAAGAAGCCACCCTTGCAGATCTCAAATCTATTTTAGAAAAAGCTTGGTAATTCAAACAAAATAAGCCACTATACATCGCCAATTAGCCTGATGTTTTTTTAAACATCGGGCTTTTATCTTGCAGAATAACAACCCATGCACTTTTACTTTAAGTGGCATATTTTCTGCTAAAAATAGTTTGGAAGTTACTGACAAATCGCATAAATTGCTTTAAATTGGCGCGCTTTGTTTCATCAATTAGGGGGGATCGTTCGTCTCAAACGATCCTAGATAGATTTGACTGATCCTTGATCAACGATTAAGAGGATAACGCCGTTGACAAATACCACTGGGACTCAACCGGCAGCTAAACTGCAAAAAACGCTAGGTCTCTGGCACATCATTATTATCGGTTTAGCTTATATTCAGCCAATGACCTTATTTGATACTTTTGGCTTAGTATCTGAAGAAAGTCATTTTCACGTACCTACATCTTATATTTTTGCACTTGTTGCAATTTTACTGACGTCACTGAGTTATGGTCATATGATTCGCCGATACCCTTCATCGGGTTCTGCGTATACCTATGCTCAAAAATCGATTCACCCGAATGTCGGCTTTATGGTCGGTTGGTCTTCATGGTTAGATTATCTTCTATCTCCAATGGTCAACATCATTTTGGCAGTGATCTACCTTGAAGCATTATTCCCAGATGTCAATCATTGGGTATGGGTGGTTGCACTTACAGCCTTCATGACCTTAGTTAATTTGCGTGGGGTCAAATTTGTCGCAAACTTTAACAGCTTGATCGTATTTATACAGTTAGGCGTGATTGCATACTTCACTTGGATGGTTTACAGCTTGCTTGCAGGTGGTATCAATGCTGATGGTACTTTAGTCAATGCTAAATATCAGTTATGGAGCTTAGAGCCATTCTGGAATGAGTTAACGACGGTGGGTGCACTGATTACTGGTGCAACATTACTTTGCTTCTCTTTCACTGGTTTTGACTCACTCAGCTCACTTGCTGAAGAAACAAAAGACACTGAAAAAACGCTTCCTAAAGCGATTTTCTTGACTGCTTTAATTGCAGGTGTGATCTTCATCATTAGCACGTATTTCATGCAAATCTACTTCCCGAATGACCCTAAAACTTATTTCGAAGATGTAGCTGCAACTCAACCTGACATTTTACTGGCTGTGGGTGGCGCGGCATTTAAAACTGTGGTTCTTTACTTCGCAATCGTCACTGTGATGGCGTCTGGTATTTCTGCACATGCAGGCGTATCACGCTTGATGTACGTCATGGGTCGTGATGGCGTAATCAACAAGAAGATCTTCGGTCATATTAGTCCACGTAGTCATACACCGTCTTACAATATCTTAATTGTAGGTGTTGTTGCTTTAACTGCTGGATTCATGGATTTAGACACCGTGATCTACATGATCAGTTTCGGTGCATTAACGGCATTCACTTTTGTTAACTTGTCTGTGATTTCACGTTATGCATTACGTGACGGTCGCACCAAGAATGCAAAAGATATTCTGAACTATGTGGTTGTTCCGCTACTCGGATTTATTGCAGTCTTTGCATTGTGGCTTGAGATTGAAGAACAATCGCTTAAATTCGGTTTATGGTGGGCAATGATTGGTATTTTATACCTTGGTTACAAAACCAAAGGTTTCCGCCAACCTGCTCCACAACATGACGAGTTTAGTGATAAATAATACTACTAATAAAAAAGGCGCTTAATGCGCCTTTTTTTTAATTTATAGTTTCAATTGATTAATGAACACGACAATCAAAACCCAACTGCGTGGGAATAATATTATTTTGAATTCCTAAAGCCTGAACAAAAGATGCTCTGTTTTCTAGAACTTTTCGATCCGATTCTGTGAGTCGCTGTTTATTTCGTTGCGCCGACTGATATGTTTCATCAATCACACCTTGAAAAATCCCACACACTTCTAACTGTTTGGATGACTTCAGAACCAGCTTTCCTCGTTTACGATCGAAGTCACTTCGGGTGAGCTTAGATCCCCACTGATCAATCCGACTATTCATTTTCTTTTGCATGTCTACCAAACCTTGCTGTATTTCTTGCTTGGTAATCAATTGCACGCTCTCCTCTGCAACAATTAACGGATCATTCGCAAAACTCGAATTTGCCAGAAAAAGGCTTGCAGAAGCCATACATAAAGCTGTGAAATTATTTTTTAAGTGTTGGATGAATGAAAGCATCTTCTCTCCAAAATCATAATATTTGATGAGTTTTCTTAGTTATTAATGAATCCTAACGCTCTAAGTTTTTAACTGCAATAAAAAAAGCCACTTCAGGTGGCTTTATATTTTTTTAACAGTTTAGATTAATGCTTTGAAATCTTGCTGACGCCATGCCTCATATAGAATAATAGCCGTCGCGTTGGACAAATTTAAACTGCGTGAATTTTCTGCCATTGGTAATCGAATCCAATGTTTTTGTGGAAATAGCATACGAATATGCTCAGGCAAACCACGTGTCTCAGGCCCCATTAACAATGCAACTGAACGATTTAAATCTGAAGTATGCGGCGTCTCAGTCCCTTTGGTAGTAAGGGGATAAATTGAATCTATGTCCACACCTTTCGAATGAAGATCAGCCAAACACTCTTCGAAGTTTTCCCAAATTTGCATACGTGCATATTCGTGATAATCCAAACCTGCACGTTTTAATTTTTTATCATCAAGTTCAAAACCTAAAGGTTTCACCAAATGTAACTGCGCTCCAGTATTCGCACATAAACGAATGATATTCCCTGTATTGGCAGGAATTTCTGGTTCGAATAAAACAACATGGATCACAAGATATCTCTACTCATAGCGATGACAGGTTAAATTAACCTTGCCATTGTAATTGTTCACGTAAGCTAACCACATCACCAATAATGGTCAAGGTCGGCGCTTGAATTTCGTATTGTGTCACTTTAGATGCAATATCTGCCAAAGTTCCTACAACCACTTTTTGATCTGGCGTTGTTCCTTTCGAAATCAAAGCCACTGGCATATCTGGACGTTGACCATGTGCGATCAATTTTTCACAGATTTTTTCTAAACCCACCAAGCCCATGTATAAAACTAAGGTTTGATTTTGATAGACCAATTCACTCCAAGGTAGCTCAGGTGAACCCTCTTTTAAGTGACCTGTGAGAAAACGTACACTTTGAGCATAATCACGATGTGTTAATGGTATACCTGCATAAGCAGAACAACCTGAAGCTGCAGTGATTCCAGGGACAACCTGAAATGCAATTCCCGCTTCATAAAGCTCTTGTATTTCTTCACCGCCACGACCAAAAATAAATGGATCGCCGCCTTTTAAGCGACAAACACGTTTACCTTGTTGTGCATACTTCACCAATAAAGCATTGATACCTTCTTGTGGTACAGCATGATTGGATCTCGCTTTACCAACATAGACTTTCTCTGCATCACGACGACACAAATCCATAATCGGTTGTGACACCAAACGGTCGTATATCACCACATCAGCTTGTTGCATGAGGCGCAAAGCTTTGAGTGTTAATAACTCAGGATCACCGGGTCCAGCACCCACCAGATAAACTTCACCTTGTGGCTTTTTCCATTCAATCAAAGCTTGCTCGATGAGACGATTTGCTTCAGCGATATTGTCATTAAACACCTGTTCTTTAAGCGAACTCGCATACAAGTCCTCCCAAAAAATACGGCGCTCATCTGGATTGACAATTTTTGCTTTTACCTCATTACGCCATTGACCTGAAAACGCTGCGAGCTTTCCCATCTCATGAGGAATTGCAACTTCAAGCTGGGTACGAATTTGACGAGATAAAACAGGAGATTGACCATTGGTTGCAATTGAAACCACCAAAGGTGAACGATCAATAATCGCTGGCACCATGAAACGGCAATGTGGTGGATCATCCACACTATTGACCAATACATTTTCTGATTCACACAGATGGAAAACATTTTGATTGGTTTTCTTGTCATCTGTAGCTGCAATCACTAAACGATAACTACGGATATTGATTTCATGATGAAAATTGCTTTGTACGTATTGCCCTTGAGATTGCTCAACGATTTCAATTAACTCAGGCAAAATTTCTGGTGAAACAACCGAAATCACCGCCCCTGCTTTTTGCAGTAAAACAGCTTTGCGGTACGCAATATGTCCACCACCCACAATCAGACAAGGTTGCTGTTGCAACTTTAAAGAGATTGGAAAAATATCCACACAATACCTCAGTATTTTTGATTCTGACTGTTTAAAGCAATTTTTATGCACGTTTCATGCATGGCTACAACTTAAACACTCAGCTCAAACGTATTTGAGCTGAGTGTAGAAAATCTGATTAATCGATATACTCGACACCACCCATATATGGACGAAGTACTGTTGGGATCTCAATTGAACCATCTTCACGTTGATAGTTTTCCATCACCGCGAGCAAGGTACGACCAACTGCCAAACCTGAACCATTCAATGTATGTACAAATTCCGTTTTCTTTTGATCAGCGCGGTAACGTGCCTTCATACGACGTGCTTGGAAGTCACCCATACAAGAGCATGATGAAATTTCACGGTAAGTATTTTGACTTGGCACCCAAACTTCCAAATCATAAGTTTTGATTGCACCAAAACCCATGTCACCGCCACATAAAACCACTTTACGATAAGGCAGACCTAATGCTTGTAAGATTCCTTCAGCATGACCTGTTAATTCTTCCAAAGCATCGAGAGAGTTTTCAGGTTTAACAATTTGAACCATTTCAACTTTGTCAAATTGATGTTGGCGGATTAAACCACGCGTATCACGACCATATGACCCCGCTTCACTACGGAAACATGGTGTATGCGCTGCATATTTGAGTGGTAAACGTTCAGGATCAATAATTTCATCACGAACGAAGTTTGTGACAGGCACTTCAGCCGTAGGAATCAAGTAGTATTCTTTTTCACCTTGAAGTTTGAATAAATCTTCTTCAAATTTAGGCAACTGACCTGTACCACGTAATGATTCAGCATTGACTAAATACGGTACATACGCTTCGGTATAACCATTTTTAAGCGTATGCGTATCCAACATAAACTGTGTCAATGCACGTTGTAGACGCGCCAATGGCCCCTTCAATACGCTAAAACGTGAACCTGTTAATTTGGTTGCCGTTTCAAACTCCAAGCCACCCATCCACTCACCAAGATCCGTATGATCTTTTACATCAAAATCAAACTGGCGAGGTGTGCCCCACTTTAAAATTTCGACGTTATCATTTTCATCTTTGCCTTCAGGCACAGATTCATGCGGTAAGTTAGGAATACTGAGTGATTTATTTTCAATTTCAGTTTGCAAATCAGCGAGCGCTTGTTCAGCCGCTTTGATTTCGTCACCAATCGCACCCATACGTGCCATGATTTCAGACGCATCTCCACCAGATTTTTTAATCTGACCGACTTGTTTTGCACCAGCGTTACGTTCTGCTTGCAAAGCTTCAGTTTTCGACTGAATTTCTTTACGTTGAGCTTCTAATGATGCCCACTCTTCAACATTTAATTGTACGCCACGTTTTGCTAAGGCTGCATTTACAGCCTCTATATTATTTCTGAGTAATTTCGGGTCAATCATGGTCAATCTTTGTAAAGAAAAAAACTGGCTATAGTGTAAGCGCTTCAGCCTAAAAAATACAGTAACTGAGCTTGCAGCTGCACCTTATTACATCAAATGTACCATAAAAACTTGAAAATATTCAGGTGAATAAATTGCCTTAAAATATTATTGAGTATTATAGTTTGGCAAATTCGGCAAATACTCAGCTTTAATCAATTTATGAGTAGATTGATATGGCAAAGTAAGCTCCGACATCCCTTCAGCATACGATGCCAACTCATAAAGCGGATAAACAAAGACAATACCATTTGCACCATAATAAAAATTATCACTCACCTTTAAACGATCTTTATCAATCGTATGTTCCATCAACCAGTTGGTATTGGTGTCATAGAGCATGTCTCTCAACTGCTCTTCTGCTCCAGAAACTAGCAAATCTTCTAAAGCGATGCGTTTTTTATGTTTTAAATCAAAGTTAACAAATTCTTTGTGGTACATCCCATGTGCGGCACCTGCACTATAGCTATACGTTAACATTTCAAAGGTTGCCAAATGCTGATTCTGCCCCACAAATCGAACAACGACAGTACTTTGATTGACCTGTTTTGTATCTGCACTGACTGCTTCTGATGCACTCTTGTCATTTTGAAATGCAACTGGATCTGTTTTTTGAATTCGATCTTTAAAGTATTGATTAATCCAAGATTGATTCGTTTCAACTGTTTGGAATTCATAACGTGTACAACCACTTTCGTCACAACTCTTCGATTGAGGTATTTTTAAATTTATTGTTTTAGAGACGATCAGTTCCACTGTACTTGCTGTTTTCTTATTTTCTGTAGCTTCTTTCTCTTGATCTGTTTTAGGCTGACACGCCGTCAGTAAAATGAGCATCGACATACTCATCAATACATTGCATATTTTTTTGGCACTCGATATCGAAGGATTACTCATTCTCAAGCTACTCGGACTTAAAGTATGTTGGTTTAAACCGATCTTGTTCTGACCATTTAATTGCTGAATTATTTTTTTTATTATCACTCTCTTTTCCTAACTGGCTTATTCAATATTTTCATACTATACAAATTCCTGAGAAAATTTAACTCAACTCTTTTGTAATCCAACTCTCAGAATTGAATGGGTTAAAAATAAGAATAAGTGCAATCAATCTAATACACTTAAAACATTGCTAGCAAGAAGCATTCACCTAGTCAGATATTGCTTGCAAATAAATTCTTAGCATTAGCTTTATAACCAATGGTTACATCCATTCAAGCGCAATCCATTAAACCTCTAAAACAAAAAAAATAAGCAACCCATGGGCTGCTTATTTTCGATCTTGTGTGATAATCAACTGAATGAATACTTTAAGCGTTCAGAGGATTAACCAAATCATTTGCTATATCAAAAGGATCACATTACTGGTCAATAATGTCTGTACCTTTAGGTGGCGTGAAATTAAAAGTAGATGTTGGAATGGTCGCATTCACTTTTACGTTATTAAACTTTACATAAGTTGTTTGGCCCAGAGAGTCTTCCAAAATCATTAAGCTTGGTGCTTTATTTGCACCAAAACTAATCGTTAAACTCTGGAATGCACCGTCACCCTGTTTAGGATATAGCGTGTAATACGTTTTTGCCTTATTGGGCTGTGTAACACGATACGACTGCATGATTTGGTTGGTATTACCTGAAAGTAATAATGCAGGCGTATTCGCGACTTGCTCATCTAAGTTTTGACGAATCGCTTGTTGTAAATCTGGATCATAAATCCAAATCATTTTACCCGTGGTCACAATCGTCTGTTTGGCAGGTGTGGTGGTTTCCCAATAAAATTTACCTGGACGTTCAACTTTCATCACGCCTTTAAAAGTTTGATTCATGTGCTGTGCACTTAAACCCTTTTTCTGAGGTGCTTTGCTACTTGCAGTTGCTTTTGTGGTTTGTTCAAAGTTCGCTGTTAAGCTTTTAACACCATTCAACTGTTTCACTAAGTTAGCAGTTGCTTGTTGCTCCGTTGCAGCAGTCGCCGCGAAAACATTTGTGCTGACTACAGGTGCAAGCATGATCACAGTGATTGCTGCTGCACTCATGGATTTACGAAGCATATTCATGATTTCACCTTTTTATAAATTTGCGTCATTGCTTTTGGTTTGTTGAGTCATCTTAAATCATTTTTTTATGCTAATAATTGAGAAAATAAGAAGATTTGTAGGTTTATTTACATCTTTTGTAGAAAAACATTCATGATGATGAAGATCAGTGACGTTTTATAATCAATCCTTTAAAAACATCAAACACTTTAATAATTTCAAATTTATATAAATTTTTATGTTGCATAATTCCCTACAAATAAAAAAAGCCCACATCACTGTGGGCTTTTTCGGTTATGACAATTAAAACTTATACAGTTTCAACAGATACATAACGACGGCCAAATTGACCTTTAACTTCGAATTTGATCACGCCATCAGCGGTAGCAAATAAAGTGTGGTCACGACCCATACCAACGTTTGGACCAGCGTGGAATTCAGTACCACGTTGACGAACGATGATGTTACCAGCAGTCACAGCTTGACCACCGTACATTTTAACGCCTAACATTTTTGGGTTCGAGTCACGACCGTTACGTGTCGAACCACCAGCTTTTTTAGTAGCCATGTGTCAAAATCCTCGTAATTAGCCTGAAATAGTCGTAATTTTCAACTCGGTAAACCATTGACGGTGACCTTGTTGTTTACGGTAGTGCTTACGACGACGCATTTTAACAATACGGATTTTGTCGTGACGACCGTGGCTAACTACTTCAGCAGTTACTGTAGCGCCAGCAACAACTGGAGCACCAATTTGAATGCTTTCGCCGTTTACTAGCATCAATACGTCATCAAACGTAATTGTTGAACCAGTTTCAGCTTTTAACAATTCTACTTTAAGGGTTTCACCCTCAACAACACGGTGTTGTTTACCACCGGTTTGGATAACTGCGTACATACTGTACTCCAACAGACCCGTGTCGTCGTGCCGATAAAGGAAGATATCGATCTTAAGACGAGCGCCACTGGGGTTAATTCAAGGTGATGGATTTTAAGTGATAATCAAATAAACAACAAGGTCTTTTACCGAATTCTTCATATCGATCACTTTTAAAGCAGTATCCATTTTAAAATTAAAGTCATTCGAGCAATTTTTCTTTAGTCTTTTGTGAAAATTGCATGGTTTTTGCATCAAGTTCGACTAGTATGTGTCCCAAATAAGCTTTCATACAATAACAGCAACAAAAGGAATAGCTTCAAACAATTCAACTTAGTTTGGACATATAAGCAACAAATCATTATGATTCTGCGTGTTAACACATTTCACAAGCGACAACGCTCGATGTTAATTGTTACACTAATGAATGATTAGAACGCATTTTGACAAGGATTCCCTTCACCATGGCCATCGATTTTCAGCAAGATATCCTTTCTCCTGTTGCATCAGAATTTGCCGCAATGGACAAGCTGATTAATGAAGGAATCAGTTCTAAAGTTGCTTTAGTGATGTCTGTCAGTAAGCACGTGGTTGAAGCTGGCGGTAAACGCATGCGCCCAATTATGTGTCTACTTGCTTCTCGCGCTTGTGGTGAAACGAAGCTTGATCAAGCACAGCATTTAGCCGCTATTATCGAAATGTTACATACAGCTACCCTTGTGCATGATGATGTTGTCGATGAATCAGGCTTACGCCGTGGTCGCCCAACGGCAAATGCAACATGGAATAATCAAACTGCAGTTTTGATCGGTGATTTCTTAATCTCACGTTCATTTGATCTTTTGGTCGATCTGGACAATATGACTCTTTTAAAAGACTTTTCAACAGGGACTTGTGAGATTGCAGAGGGAGAAGTTCTACAACTCCAGTCACAGCATCAAGCAGATACCGATGAAGCGACTTACCTCAGCATTATTCATGGAAAAACGTCACGTTTATTTGAACTGGCAACTGAAGGCGCTGCAATTTTAGCAGGCAAAGAAGAGTTCCGTTTGCCTTTACGTCAGTATGCTGGTCACTTCGGTAACGCATTCCAAATCATTGACGATATTTTAGATTACACCTCTGATGCCGATACCTTAGGTAAAAATATTGGCGATGATCTCATGGAAGGTAAGCCAACACTTCCCCTGATTGCCGCGTTGCAGAAAACGACTGGTGAAGACCATCAGTTGATTCGAAAAAGTATCACTACTGGTGGTATTGAACATTTAGAGCGTGTCATTGAAATCGTTCATCAATCGGGTGCACTTGATTACTGTCGCCAACGTGCAATCGAAGAAACCAATGCGGCTCTGGATGCACTAAAGCAATTACCAGAAACGACCTACCGTCAAGCACTGCATAATTTGGCATTGCTTGCCTTACATCGAATTCAATAATTAGAACCCTTATTGCTTATGCATATAAAATTTAACGATATATTTTTAAACATGCAGGAGCAGCTTGAACTTAACCCAGCTGCTCTTGATGAAAATCTGATTATTGAATTGGTTGAACGTATTAGACCAAGCGACAGCTATAACGTTGAAGAAAGCAAAAAAAAATTCCAAGCCCTGATTCAGGCTTTATTAATTACCCCCACTGCAGCCAATACACTCCAAGCCTATTTAGTCACACTGATCAATCGTTATAAGCAAACAGGCTTGTATGCAGACAGTGGTATTTTGTCTTTAGATGGTTTTTGGAACCAATTGGGACAGCGCGTCGGGGCACATTTTCTGCCCTTATTAACCGATGAAACTGATCTTAAAGATTTGGTTCATCGTGTTTTTCACCAACGCAGTGACAAATATTGGTTAGAGAATATTGCCAATGATCAATGGTTACAGTTTTTTCAAATATTAAATCAGAATAAAAGTCACCTAGATGCCAAAATTGGTATTCGTCGACATATCATTAAAGCCATTACGGTTTTATCTTATCGTATTAGTGGTATTGGTCTTTATCCTGAGTTTATTAATGCTCAACCTGAATTATCTGAATACGAGTCCCCTTTTCTCGTTCAAAATCGCGAGATTATCGAATTCATCGAAGCTTATAATAAAACTCATCGTGATGCTGTCGATCTAAACGATATTGAGCTACCTGATGCCGATCAGGCTTTGGTGATGATCGACCAGTGCCGTGAAGTTGTACTTAAAATTCGTCGTGCAACCAAGCGTATCGGTGTCAGTTTAAGTTTGACTTATTTGTTGTCACTGCTCGAACAATGTTTAGATCGGATTGAATTATTACTATTGATTCTAACTGAACAGGATAAAAATCAATATTTGGCGCTGGGTGAGTTAACACAAGATTTAGCAGCTGCACATTATGGTGAAAACAGTGTTCGCGAATTACTCAAAACCAATAGTGAGTTGATCGCGCTACAAGTAACTGAAAATGCCAGTAAAACCGGCGAGCACTATGTAAGTACAGATAAAAAAGGTTTCCTTGGCATGTACAAGTCAGCCGCAGGTGCTGGCGTGATCATTGCGACTATGGCAACACTGAAGATTTTATCTGCCCGCTTAACCATGGCACCGCTCATGCAAGCATTTGTCTACAGCATGAACTATTCCTTAGGATTCATGCTGATTCACGTTTTGCATTTTACGGTTGCAACGAAACAGCCCGCAATGACTGCAGCGGCACTTGCTTCTACAGTCCAACATCGCAAAGGCTCGAAGACCACACAAATCGCGGAACTTGCCGCCCTGATTATTAATATTATTCGAACGCAGTTCGTTGCAATCTTAGGTAATATTTCAATTGCGATTCCAACAGCAGCTGTCATTACGTTAATGTGGCAATTCGCTTTGCATGAACCTTTATTGACCCATACCAAAGCATCATATTTATTGCATAGCCTTAATCCCTTTACGTCTCTTGCGATCCCTCATGCTGCGATTGCTGGGGTCTGTTTATTCTTCTCAGGTTTGATTGCAGGCTACTTTGACAATATGGCCGTTTATCGTAAGGTTGGCCCGCGCCTGAAAGCACATATCAAACTTAAAAATGTGTTAGGCGAAGAAAGATTAGAAAAGTTTGCAAATTATATTGAGCGTAATTTAGGTGCTTTAGCAGGTAATTTCTTGTTCGGTATCATGTTGGGTAGTATGGGGACGATTGGTTTTATATTAGGATTGCCCTTAGATATTCGACATATTGCCTTTGCTTCAGCGAACTTTATTCAAGGTTTACTCTCGATTAATGGCACGCCTGAAATTGGTCTAATCATTGTTTCATTCTTAGGGGTTTTACTGATTGGCTTAACCAACTTATTTGTCAGTTTTACTTTAACGATTATTGTTGCGCTTCGTGCACGTCGGGTTCGCTTTGAGCAATGGAAACCATTGGCTAAATTGGTCTTTACTCATTTTGTGACCCGTCCATTGGATTTCTTCTGGCCACCCAAACAACCTTTAGAAGTAGATGAGGCTCATTCATCGAATCAAAAATCGAATCATTAAAATATATGTTATTTTTTTGTGCAAAAGATGGTATGAAATAGAAAAGAATTTAGTATTAAACTGGATTTTAACTGACTTGAAAAAAAGTGTACTGACGAGTACACTTTGGAGCATTAATTCATCAGAAGTAATGCATGGATAATAGAAAAGGTCATAAACAAATGCCTTACTTATTGATTTTTATAGGCTGTTTAGGATTAACCATAAGTATTATTGGATTATATAATCCCAATATTCAGCATTTTGATATCACCGCTTTGACATGGATGGATGGGCATCGAACTCATTTTTTAAATGACATCCATGTCTTTTTATCTCATATTGGTGGCTTACCCAGTATGCTGATAATTTGTAGTGTGTGGTGCTCGATACTATACCGATCAAAAAAGTTCGCTCAAATTTTGTTTATCAGTTTTAGTCTACTCGGCAGTTCGGCTTTGGGCTGGGTACTAAAGTGGGCATTTGATCGCGCACGACCAGATGTCGTTTATGCTTTAACTGAAACGTATGGGGCATCGTTCCCCAGTGCACACAGTATTTATGCAACAGTTTTATCCTGCTTAATCATTTTTATTTTCCATAAACATGCTTATGCAAGAATCATCATACTCCTCGCCTGTTTATGGTTTGTGGGTATGGGCATATCAAGAATCTATCTTGGCGCTCATTACCCGACCGATGTGCTGGCAGGTTGGAGTATTGCTTTGATTTGGGTGTCGTTCCTTTGGCTGTATTTTTCGCCATTACAAATCAGCAAAGATAAATTATTTTTAGAGAAAAATCTAAACGAGGTGGAATAATGATGTCGGCAAAGCTTTGGGCACCTGCCCTCACTGCTTGTGCTTTAGCAACAAGTATTGCACTTGTGGGTTGCAGTAAAGACCCTAAAGGTGCAGAGCAAGCAGCTGCTGCTCAACAAATGCCTCCGACTGAAGTTGGTGTCATCGTTGCTCAACCACAAAGTGTTGAACAAACTGTAGAACTCTCTGGTCGTACATCTGCTTATCAAATTTCAGATGTTCGCCCACAGACCAGTGGTGTTGTCTTAAAGCGTCTATTCGCTGAAGGTAGCTATGTTCGTGAAGGACAGCCATTGTATGAAATCGACTCAAGTACTAACCGTGCAAATCTTGATAGTGCAAAAGCATCTTTAGTTCGCCAACAAGCCAACTTAAATGCCCTTCAAGTAAAAGCAAACCGCTATAGCCAACTTGTCGGGATTAATGCGGTCTCTAAACAAGAATATGACGACATTAAAGCACAAGTACAACTTGCTCAAGCAGATATTGCAGCTTCACAAGCGGCTGTGAAAAATGCGCAAATTTCTTTAGGCTATTCGACTGTCCGTTCACCAATTTCAGGTCAATCTGGACGTTCAAGTGTGACTGCTGGTGCTTTAGTGACTGCAAGTCAAGCTGATCCATTGGTGACGATTCAACAGCTCGATCCAATCTACGTCGATATTAACCAATCAAGTGCTGAGTTGTTACGTTTACGCCAACAATTGAGCCAAGGCACCATTGATCGTAGCAATAACACCAAAGTTCGTTTAAAACTTGAAGATGGTAGTTTCTACAATGTGGAAGGTAATCTTGCATTTTCTGATGCCAGCGTAAACCCTGATACAGGTACAGTGACACTGCGTGCAGTCTTCCCTAACCCAAATCATTTGTTGCTTCCAGGCATGTTTGCCAATGCACAAATTGTTCAGGGCGTGATTCCAAATGCAATTCTGATTCCTCAAGTTGCGGTGACTCGCACTCCAACGGGTCAAGCTACTGCGATGATCGTGAATGCCAAAGGCGCTGTTGAAGTTCGTCCGATTGAAACTGCGGGGAGCCAAGGGAAAGACTGGATCGTGACCAAAGGTTTACAAGCGGGTGAAAAAGTCATTGTGGATGGTGTAGCGAAGGTGAAACCTGAGCAACAAGTTGTTGCGAAGCCTTTCCAAGCACCTGCAGCTGCTCCTCAAGGTGCACCTGCTCAACCGCCAGCTCAAAAACCTGAAGCAGAGAATAAGCCTGTAGAAAAGTCAGAAGATAAACCTGTCCAAAAAGCTACTTCAAATGCATAAGGGGTAGACTCATGGCTCATTTCTTTATTCATCGCCCCATTTTCGCATGGGTGATTGCATTGGTCATTATGTTGGCGGGTATTCTCACCATCACCAAAATGCCGATTGCTCAGTATCCAACGATTGCACCACCAACTGTGTCCATTTCTGCGACTTATCCAGGTGCTTCTGCTGCGACTGTTGAAAATACAGTGACTCAGATCATCGAGCAGCAAATGAATGGTTTAGATGGCTTACGTTATATCTCGTCAAACAGTGCGGGTAACGGTCAAGCGTCGATTACGTTGAACTTTGATCAAGGTATTGATCCAGATATCGCACAGGTTCAAGTTCAAAACAAATTACAGTCTGCAACTGCACTTTTACCTGAAGACGTTCAACGTCAAGGTGTAAAAGTCACCAAGTCAGGTGCGAGCTTTTTACAAGTATTGGCATTCTATTCTGAATCTGATGCTTTAGATGCAAACGATATTAAAGACTACGTCAACTCAAACATTTCAGAACCGCTCAGTCGTGTTGCTGGCGTGGGTGAAGTCCAAGTCTTTGGTGGTTCTTATGCGATGCGTATTTGGATGGATCCATCCAAAATGGCAAACTTAAAAGTGACACCAAGTGATATTGCTGCAGCATTGCGCACTCAAAATGCTCAGGTTGCTGTCGGTCAATTGGGTGGAGCGCCTTCAATTGAAGGGCAAGTACTGAACGCAACAGTTACGGCGCAAAGCTTGCTTGAAACGCCTGAACAGTTTACCAACATCTTCTTGAAGAACACGGCCAATGGTGCTCAAGTTCGTTTAGGTGACGTTGCGCGTGTTGAATTAGGTGCAGATAACTATGCCTTTGATTCTAAGTTCAATGGTAAACCTGCTGGCGGTGTTGCGATTAAGCTTGCAACAGGCGCGAATGCTTTAGACACAGCAAATGCTGTTGAAGAGCGTTTAGTTGAATTACGTAAAAACTACCCAGAAGGTATGGTCGATAAACTGGCTTTTGATACCACGCCATTTATTGAACTTTCGATTAAGAGTGTGGTTAAGACCTTAATTGAAGCGATCATTTTGGTATTCTTGGTGATGTTCCTGTTCTTACAGAACTGGCGCGCGACCATTATTCCGACGATGGCTGTACCTGTCGTTGTACTCGGTACATTTGCCGTGATTAACCTGTTCGGTTTCTCAATCAATACGCTTACGATGTTTGCCATGGTTCTTGCCATTGGTCTACTGGTCGATGATGCGATTGTTGTGGTGGAGAACGTCGAACGTGTCATGTCGGAAGAACATCTTGACCCTGTGAAAGCAACTGAAAAGTCGATGACACAGATCTCAGGTGCCTTGATTGGTATTACCTCTGTATTGACTGCGGTATTCGTACCGATGGCCTTCATGGGAGGTACAACAGGGGTTATTTATCGCCAGTTCTCAATCACACTTGTTACAGCAATGGTTCTTTCGTTGATCGTTGCCCTGACTTTTACACCTGCACTGTGTGCGACTTTGCTAAAACAGCATGATCCAAATAAGAAACCAAGTAATGGCATCTTCGCCCGTTTCTTCCGTTGGTTCAATGATGCCTTTGAAAGACTGTCTGTTAAATATCAAAACGGTGTAAACCGCATGACTCATGCTAAGCTTTTTTCAGGCGTAGTTTATGCAGTCGTGATTGCAATTATGGGCTATTTGTTCACAACCCTGCCTTCTTCATTCTTACCAGACGAAGACCAAGGTGTAGTGATGACATTGGTGCAATTACCACCAAATGCGACACTCGAACGAACAGATAAAACCATTGATGCAATGACCCACTATTTCCGTGAAAACGAGAAAGAGCACGTTGAGTCTGTATTCAGTGTCGCTGGTTTCTCATTTACAGGTGTCGGTCAAAACGCAGGTTTAGCGTTCATTAAGTTAAAAGATTGGAAAGACCGTACCAGCAAAGAATCGCAAGTCGGAGCAATCATTCAACGTGGTATGGCGCTGAATATGATTGTCAAAGATGCAGCTTATATCATGCCTTTACAGCTTCCTGCGATGCCTGAATTGGGTGTAAGTGCAGGCTTTAACTTACAGTTGAAAGCTTCTGCTGGACAAAGTCATGAGCAATTGCTTGCAGCACGTAATGCAATCCTAGGTATGGCCGCTCAAGACAAACGTTTGATGGGCGTACGTCCAAATGGTCAAGAAGATACACCGCAGTACCGTGTTATCGTTGACCATGCGCAGGCAGGTGCAATGGGAATCAGTATTGCTGAAATCAATAGCACCATGGGAATGGCCTGGGGCGGAACTTATATCAACGACTTCGTCGATCGTGGTCGTGTGAAAAAAGTCTATGTGCAAGGTCAATCCGATGCACGTATGATGCCTGAAGACTTGAACAAGTGGTTCGTCCGTAATAATCAAGGCGAGATGGTTCCATTCTCCGCATTTGCGACAGGCGAATGGACCTATGGTTCTCCACGTCTCGAACGTTATAACGGCGTGTCTTCAATGAACATCACAGGTACCCCTGCTGTTGGTGTGAGTTCTGGTGATGCAATGCTCGCAGTTGAAGAAATTGTTGCTAAGTTGCCTTCAATGGGCTTGCAAGGCTTTGACTACGAATGGACAGGACTCTCTTTAGAAGAACGTGAGTCTGGCGATCAAGCGCCATTCCTCTATGCGCTTTCGTTACTGATCGTATTTCTATGTTTGGCTGCACTTTATGAAAGCTGGTCAATCCCATTCTCAGTATTGTTGGTTGTACCTTTAGGTATCGTTGGTGCGCTTGGTTTAACTTTCCTCGGCATGGTGTTCTTTAAAGATCCTAACCTGTCGAATAACATTTACTTCCAAGTCGCCATCATTGCCGTGATTGGTCTTTCAGCGAAAAATGCGATCTTGATCGTAGAGTTTGCGAAAGAATTACAAGACAAAGGTGAAGACCTGTTTGAAGCGACTTTACATGCATCTAAGATGCGTTTACGTCCAATCATCATGACGACACTTGCATTTGGTTTCGGTGTACTTCCCTTAGCGCTTGCTTCTGGTGCAGGTGCAGGAAGTCAGCACTCTGTCGGATATGGTGTACTGGGTGGTGTAATCAGCTCTACACTCTTGGGTATCTTCTTTATTCCAGTGTTCTATGTTTGGATTCGAAGTATTTTCAAATCTAAACCAAAACAAATAAAACAGGAGCATATTTCGTAATGCAAACTTTATGGTCTATTCCAGGTCGTAGCATTGCGGTATCTGCACTTGCGCTTGCTTTGACGGCATGTCAAAGCATGCGTGGTCCAGAACCAGTCGCTCAAGCCAATATTCCGACTGCTTACTTAGGTAATGCTTCAGGGACTTCGATTGCAGAACAAGGTTATAAAAACTTTTTTGCCGATCAGCGTCTCGTACAAGTCCTTGATTCAGCTTTAGCCAACAACCGTGATTTACGTAAGGCTGCTTTGAACATTCAACGTGCTCAACAGCAATACCAAATTACGTCAAATAATCAGTTACCGACCATCGGTGCAAGTGGTGACGTCCTGCGTCAAGATCAAGGCGCTGGTGCTCAAACTCGCTACAATGTGGGTTTAGGCTTAACCGCTTATGAACTTGATTTTTGGGGTCGTGTACGCAGCCTAAAAGACAATGCGCTGGATAACTATCTTGCGACTGCCAGTGCTCGTGATGCCACGCAAATTGCATTGGTGGGTCAAGTGGCACAAGCTTGGTTGAGTTATTCATTTGCCAATGCAAATTTAAAACTTGCAGATCAAACCTTAAAAGCACAGTTGGATTCTTATAACCTCAACAAGAAACGTTTCGATGTCGGTATCGACAGTGAAGTTCCTGTACGTCAGGCTCAAATCTCTGTAGAGACGGCACGTAACGATGTTGCAAATTATAAGACCCAAATCGCTCAAGCACAGAACTTACTCAACCTTTTGGTGGGTCAACCTGTGCCTGCTGAGTTGTTACCTAAACAACGCTTAACACGTGTGACCAATGCTGCTGCATTAACGTCAGGTTTACCAAGTGATTTACTGAATAATCGTCCAGATGTTAAATCCGCTGAATATCAACTTAGTGCTGCGGGCGCGAATATCGGTGCAGCTAAAGCACGTTTATTCCCAACGATTAGCCTAACAGGTTCAGCAGGTTATGCCTCTACAGATTTAAGTGACTTGTTTAAATCTGGTGCATTTGTATGGGCTGTTGGTCCAAGCCTTGATATTCCAATCTTTGATTGGGGCACACGTCGTGCAAATGTGAAGATTTCAGAAACAGATCAGCAAATTGCTTTATCTGATTATGAAAAATCAATTCAATCTGCTTTCCGTGAAGTCAATGATGCCTTAGCTGTTCGCCAAAACATTGGTGATCGCCTAACTGCTCAACGCCGTTTAGTCGATGCAACCAATACCACCTATAAACTATCCAATGCACGCTTCCGTGCAGGAATTGATAGCTTCTTAACCGTATTGGATGCGCAACGTGGTTCTTATGCCGCTGAACAAGGATTACTACTCCTTGAACAAGCGAACTTAAATAACCAAGTTGAATTGTACAAAACTTTAGGTGGTGGTGTTAAAGCTACTTCTGATCAAACCCTTCAATATCAACCTTCAAGCTCAGATCTTAAATACAATAAAAAATAAGTATTTTGTCTGAACACTCAAAAGCTCACTTCGGTGAGCTTTTTTGATTGCATTTATAAGCTCAATTTCCTATCTTAAATCAACTTTACAACAATGAATCAGTTCAATGATCTTAAGTAATCTGGAAAGCGTTCCTGGACATACGATTAGCAAACAGCTCGATGTGGTCTATGGCAGTACCGTGCGTAGTAAACACGTCGGTCGTGATTTTATGGCGGGTTTAAAAAATATTGTGGGTGGTGAACTCAAAGGCTATACCGAACTGTTGGAAGAATCTCGCCAAGAAGCCATGGATCGTATGATTCAAAAAGCACAGGCAATGGGTGCAAATGCAGTTGTAGGTATCCGTTTTTCAACTTCAAATATCGCGCAAGGTGCATCAGAACTTTTTGTTTATGGTACGGCTGTACAAGTGATTCCAAGCCAATCGACTCCCCTACCAGATCCATTTTCAAATCAAGGATAAGTCATGGATGGATTATTGTTTAAGATTGGGATTACAC
Organism: Acinetobacter sp. CY73; assembly: GCF_059515865.1. Lineage (NCBI taxonomy): Bacteria > Pseudomonadati > Pseudomonadota > Gammaproteobacteria > Moraxellales > Moraxellaceae > Acinetobacter > Acinetobacter sp. CY73. Next base: position 22,003 of record NZ_JCAKMZ010000035.1, read on the forward strand.
TGATTCTATTTTGTATTGGATGGGCTTTCGGTCGGCACATTGAACGAAAACATTTAAACGAACTTGAAGAAAGAGAACGTGAACTGGCTTATATTCGCGTTGATACCAATCGTTTTGCAACGACAGAATCGACTGGGCAACTGGTCAGTAGTAATGTGGTTTTATCACACGATTATTTTAAATACATCATATCCATGATCCAAAGTTTACTCGGTGGTCGATTGACGACCTATGAAAGCGTGGTCGATCGTGCGCGACGAGAAGCAATGATTCGACTAAAAATCGAAGCTCAAAAAATGGGAGCAGATCACATTATGGGTTTACGTTTAAGCACCACTGAAATGGGTATAGAAGGCGGCATGGTCGAAGTGTTTGCTTGTGGTACAGCGATTCAGAAAAAATGAAATGATCTGCTTCGTCAATCAAGCTACGGAGCAGATAACCGCCCTCCAAATAAACACTTAACTCAATGCTTTTATTAGTTATTTCATCTGTCAACATCTTAAGATTATAACAATACACACCTTCACCGATAATACACATTCGGTTCAAGAAATCAATTTAAAAACTTTAGTATCACCCGCCTAAAATACGCTATTTTTCCCAATATAAATCAAATTTATAAACCAAATTTAATGCCTCTCACGTACAACATTAATAGGACAATCTGTCGCGAATATAAGCCTGTACAAAAAATCTGTTCTTTCATTAAATAAAGTGAAGAAATTAGGTCTTCATTCAAATATAGTCTGTCTACAAGGAGCTATTTATGCCTACTGCCGTTGTAACAGGTGCGGGAAGTGGCCTTGGTCAACATATTGCGCTAATCCTCGCTAAAAATGCCTATACCGTTTACGGGACTGCATTTAATCAACAAGAAATTGATCAGCTGTATCAACTTTCACAAGGTCAAGTTATTCTTAAGTTATGTGATATTACTCAGCAAAATGAGATTGATGCATTCGCAAATTTTGTCAAAATACAAACCGAAAATCAGCTTGAAGTTCTCATTAATAATGCTGGAATTCTTACGCCAGGCCCTATCGAAATCATCCCCATTGAATCCATTTTTAAAGAGTTCGATGTCAATACTTTTGGGCTAATCAGAATCGTCAATGCATTTTTACCATTATTACGTGAGTCCAAAGGACGTATTATTCAAATTAGTACTGTTTCTGTGGATCAACCCTCGCCATTTAATGCTCCTTCAAGTGCATCCAAAGCAGCAGCTGAAATTTTCACAGATATGTATGGTGCAGAACTGAAAAAGTTTGGCATTACAACCAGTATTGCAGTCTGTGGCAATATGAAAACAGGTGGTCCTGCAAAAGTACAAAAAGCACTAGACCGTATCATTAGTGACATGAGCCCTGTACAAGATGCGATTTATGGGCAAGAGTTTCGTGCGTTCACGGATCGCATAATGCAAGGTCAACATGATGGATTGGATCCACATCGTGCAGCTCAAGAAATTGTTGATTTAGTCAAACAAGCAGATTTGCCTTTGAGAGTTGCCATCGGTGATGATGCGCGACGTATTCTTGCTCAAGCATAATGTGGCCACTACGTGAATGGAAAAGTATCAATATTTATAAAATTATATAGAGGTGAAAAACATGCATATTCAATCTGATGAAAACAATGATAAAGGTTCCAGAAATATCGAAAAATTACTCGCGCTCTACGATGAAATGTTTAATCAGAAAAAACCGCTAGAAGCCGCCCGTAAGTACTTGTCTCCCCACTATATTCAACATAATCCCTTTCTTCCTGATACGGCAGACGGTACAGGAGGTGCATTCTTAAAACGCTTAGAAAGTTTTCCCAATATGTATGTCAAAGTACATCGTATTATCGCTCAAGGTGACTATACATGGGCACATGTCAATTTTTTTAATATCTATAACAATGAGCCTGAAGATCTAGGCACGGCGGGTGTTGATATTTTCAGGTTTGATGAGGATGGACTGATTTTAGAACACTGGGATGTTTTACAAGAAATTCCTCATCCATCTGAATGTGCCAATAACAACGGCATGTTCTGATTAAGATTAAAATATATTGTTCGGCATACAGAGGATGATTGATACCGTTTTGGATTCTGTCTTTGCACACCTGCGTGAAAGATGGCGCTGTAAAGCGCCATTCAACATAGAGTCTAAACTTATATTAAACTATTTCACTTTCGTTTTACGAATCATCTTATAAAGCGTTTTAGGGGAAAAACGAGAGACCCACACGCCTAATTTTTCTTTGGCCTTACTCACCACAATAAACTCTTCATCACTTAGAAGTGCTGTCACAGTCTGACGTGCAAAATCATCTGCATCTAAGCCATTTTCAATCACTTCATCTTGATGACCTTGTGGTTTACCCTCTCCGTTTAAAGCATTAAACGACACATTGGTTTTCACAAATCCTGGGAAGATCACAGATACCCCTATACCTTGATCTGCGACTTCTGCACGTAGACTGTTCGCCCACATATGAATCGCGCCTTTGGCTGCCGAATACGTTGCACGGTACTGTACACCCAAAAGTCCTGCAACACTGGAAATAAAAATGACTCGCCCAGACTGTTGTTTTAATAAGGTTGGCAATACCGTCTTAGTCAAAAATACTTGTGAGAAATAGTCTACTTCCATGATGGCACGTTCAGTGTGCATGGTGGTGTCTTCAATCAAAGCACGCTGACTGAGTCCTGCATTGTTCACCAGCCAATCAATACGACCTTTGGCTTTCAAGACTTCCTCATAAGCATGGCGAACTTGGTTTTCATCCGTGATATCCACTGCAATCGAAATATGCTGTTCAGGGTTGGATAAACTTAACCGTACCTTTTCTAATTCTTCATAACGGCGTGCGCTCAACACCAAGATCGCACCTTGAGATGCACATTCAGCCGCCAAAGCTTTACCTAAGCCTGACGATGCACCTGTAATCCAAACCACTTTGCCATTGAGTGTTGAACGCGCCATTTGTAATATCCTTATCTCGCTAAATGTACGAACAACCTCTAGGATTGTTCATTGTATTTAAGCCTTATTGTTATCACCCTTGTCTAAGAAAGCAACAAAATGGTCAAAGTATTTACCAATGGTTTGCGCGTCATAAATCGTACTGAGTTTGTCAAAACGTTTGTAGCCAATCCCCGTGGTTAAACTAATCACACCATCTAAGGTTTTGTTGACCACCATATTAAATTTTAATAATTTTTTAGGTTCACGAATCAAACTGGTCACGCCTTGATCCACCACTTGAGTAAATGCTTTCAGACCCGGTTTTACATAGGCAGTATTGCCTTGCTTTAACTGTTCCGCACAGCCCAATAATTCTTCAACCACAACCTTATCGACTGGATAAGTAATATAGCCTTGATCATTTTTACGCTTCATCAAGCCATTGACGTGATTGACCATCGGCAAAAGTCGATCATTACCAAAAAAAGACACCGACCAGGGCATGTATTTGGTGATGGCATCCTTGACTTGTTTAAGCACTTTTTCAGAATCACCATCTTTAGAACTCGATTGATTGACCAAACTGCCAAAAGCTTGGTCGATGAGTTCGCATGCAATATTGGAGATATTATCGCCTAAGGCTTTGGATTGTGGCTCTCGATCATTGTTATTTAATTTGGTATGGATATTTTGAAATTGCTGATACGTTTCGGGTTTTAATTTTAATTCAACGGTATAGCTCATATTTTTAAGACCTTATTGATGTTTTTATTTAAATTTTACGTCTAAAGAGGACGGATCATTTTGGGTTTCAATATTTTTACAGCTTCGATTGTCTGCTATTTGTTCACAGAATGCATTTGCTTTACATCCCATTGCCCGCTTTTTTTTTGCTATAATAAGTGCAATTTTTTATACAACTTTTTGGTCTGTTCTTGCTATGACTGATTCAGCGCAAAATATTGCTACGACGTACGATCCTACTGAGATCGAGAAAAAATGGTACCAAACTTGGGAAGAGCGTGGTTACTTCAAGCCGTCTGAAAAAGGCGAATCCTTCTGTATCATGATTCCACCACCGAACGTCACCGGCAACTTGCACATGGGGCATGGATTTAACAATGCCATCATGGATGCGTTGACGCGTTATAACCGCATGTCGGGTAAAAATACTTTATGGCAACCGGGTACTGACCACGCAGGCATTGCAACGCAAATGGTTGTAGAGCGTCAGTTGGGAGCTGAAGGGATCAGTCGTCATGACTTAGGTCGTGACAAGTTCATCGAAAAAGTATGGGAATGGAAAGAACAATCTGGCGGTAACATTACCCGTCAAATTCGTCGTCTTGGCTCATCTGTAGATTGGTCACGTGAACGCTTTACCATGGATGAAGGCTTATCTAATGCGGTAAAAGAAGTGTTTGTTAGACTGCATGAAGATGGTTTGATCTACCGTGGTAAACGCCTCGTTAACTGGGATCCAAAATTACAAACTGCGCTGTCTGACCTAGAAGTTGAGTCTGATAAAGAAGAACAAGGTTCACTTTGGCACTTCAAATATTTCTTTGAAGACAAATCACTTCGTACTCACGATGGTAAAGATCACATCGTTGTGGCAACAACTCGTCCTGAAACATTGTTAGGTGATACGGCTGTTGCTGTTGCGCTTGATGATGAACGTTATGCAGCACTTGTTGGCAAAAACATTATCCTACCCATTACAGGTCGTGCGGTTCCAATCGTTAAAGACGAATATGTCGACAAAGAATTCGGTACAGGCTGTGTAAAAATTACCCCTGCTCACGATTTCAATGACTATGAAGTAGGTAAACGTTGCGAATTGCCAATCATCAACATCTTCAACAAAAATGCTGAAGTGCTTGCCGAGTTCGAATACATCGCTAAAGCGGGCGAGCAAATTTCTAAAACCATTCCTGCACCTGCGGACTATGTTGGTTTAGAGCGTTTTGAAGCACGTAAAAAGTTAGTAGAACAAGCGGAATCTGAAGGCTGGTTAGACCAAATTCAACCGTATACATTGAAGCCACCTCGCGGTGACCGTTCAGGTGTGATCGTTGAGCCACTTCTAACTGACCAATGGTACGTAAAAATTGCGCCACTTGCTGAACCTGCAATTAAAGCAGTTAAAGACGGTGACATCAAATTTGTACCTGAACAATACAGCAACATGTACATGGCGTGGATGAACAACATTCAAGACTGGTGTATTTCTCGTCAATTGTGGTGGGGTCATCGCATCCCCGCTTGGTACGATGCGGAAGGTAATGTTTACGTTGGTCGTTCTGAAGCTGAAGTTCGTGAGAAAAATGGCATCGCTGCTGATGTTCAATTGGATCAAGATGAAGACGTACTTGATACATGGTTCTCTTCAGGTCTTTGGACATTCTCAACCTTAGGTTGGACTGGCGATGCCAAAAAAGATGCTGAAAACTACTTCTTAAATACGTTCCACCCGACTGATGTATTAGTAACAGGTTTCGACATCATCTTCTTCTGGGTTGCCCGCATGATCATGATGACCATGCACTTCATGAAAAATGAAGATGGTACGCCTCAAGTGCCGTTTAAAACTGTGTATGTACACGGTTTGGTACGTGATGGCGAAGGTCAGAAGATGTCTAAATCGAAGGGTAACGTGCTTGACCCACTCGACTTGATTGATGGGGTTGATCTTGAAACTTTAGTACAAAAACGTACAACAGGTTTGATGAACCCGAAACAAGCGGCGAAGATTGAAAAATCAACCCGTAAAGAATTCCCTGAAGGCATTCAATCTTACGGTACAGATGCGGTTCGTTTCACGTTCTGTGCGCTTGCAAACACAGGTCGTGACATTAAGTTCGATATGAAACGTGTTGAAGGTTACCGTAACTTTGCCAACAAAATCTGGAACGCAACGCGTTTCGTGATGATGAACTGCGAAGAGCAAGTGATTGGTCAAGACGTTCGTCAAGACCTTTGGGAATTGCCTGAACAGTGGATCGTCAGCCGTCTACAAAAAGCGGAACAAGCGGTGCAAACTGCATTTGCAACGTATCGTTTGGACTTGGCTGCGCAAGCGATTTACGAATTCATTTGGAATGAATACTGTGACTGGTATGTCGAGCTGACTAAACCTGTTCTGAATGATGAAAATATTTCTGTAGAACGTAAAGCTGAAGTTCGTCGTGTATTACTTGCGGTGATGGAAGCATCTTTACGTTTGGCTCATCCGTTAATGCCATATTTAACAGAAGAAATTTGGCAGACGCTTGCACCGAAGTTAAACATTTCAGGTGAAACGATCATGCTTGCGCAATACCCTGTTGCTGACCAAGCGAAGATCAATGAACAAGCTGAAGCAGATATGCAATGGCTTCAAGGTTTGATTGGTGCGGTACGTAACATTCGTGGTGAGATGGGTCTAGGTAATGCTCGCTTGTTGCCTGTTCTTCTTCAAAATACGACGGATGCTGAAAAAGCACAAATCGCGCGTATTGAACCATTATTTAAAGCTTTGGCGAAAGTTGAAAGCATTACTTTCTTAACTGGTGCTGAGCAACCACCATTGTCTTCTTCATCTGTAGTGGGTCATGTGTCTGTATTCGTTCCAATGAAGGGCTTAATTGACCCTAAAGCGGAATTGGGTCGTCTACAAAAAGACTTAGACAAGGTTCAAAAACAGCATGACCAAATTGCAACTAAACTTGGTAACGAAGGTTTTGTGGCAAAAGCACCTGCGGCTGTGGTTGAAGGCGAGAAAGTGAAACTTGCTGAGTTTGCTGACCAGTTAGCAAAAATTAAAGCGAATATGGAGCAAATTGCAGCGCTTTAATGTGTTGTTAGTTTGATTTAATATGTGTATAAAGGGCTGATTATTCAGCCCTTTATTATTTTTATATGATACCTACACCCATTTTTTTAGAAAAACCATTTAATAGTAAAAATTTCCATTATTTTTTTGACGAGACTAATAACATAAGATCACTCAATATCTCAGAAGCAAAACAAAAGTTGAATGATAATGAGTTTCCTTTTGTCTTAGGTGGAATTTATCTAAGTAAAAATCCTGACGAAAAAAAATTAAAAAAGAAACTATTTGATAGATTTAAAAATAACAATCTAACTATGGATGGCTCAGAACTAAAATTTTCAGAATTTCAAAATAAAGGCAATGGACAAAGTATTCATAAATTTAAAAAGCTTTTATAGCTAAATATTAAACATAAGCTACATCATCTTAAATACGATATCCAGAGCTTCCTGAATGGTTTTATTGTTCTGAGCAATAATGTGCCTGACTTTACTTTTTAAGACAGACCATGCTTTTTCAATAGGATTGAGGTCGGGACTATACGCAGGTAGATAAACGATTCTTGTCTTATATTTTGCTGCTAAATCATCAATCGCTTGACCTTTATGAATTGAGGCATTATCGAGAATCAGCAAATAATTTTTAGTCTGAATATCCTTTTCCTGTAAGTCCTTTAACAAATACTCCAACCAACACAGAAAAATACTCCG
>NZ_JCAKMZ010000036.1:0-27754 GCF_059515865.1 Acinetobacter sp. CY73
CAGAGGGACAAGATCTTTCGCCTGAGTAAACGGTGTATTTTTTACGAAGTGCTCAAAGGCTTGAAGATCTCGAATCCTCGAAGGGCGTCCTGCATTTTGAGGTTTAGGCTGTTTGAGCTGACCAGTTCGCTGTTCGAGTAGGATCCAATCATCTAGGGTGGTTCTTGCAATATTAAACAGTTCACACGTTTTGGATTTATGCTGTGATTCTTTATAAAACTGCATGACTTTTTCGCGTAAATCGACAGAATATGTTTTTGGCATGATCCTAAATCTTAGTGTTTTTTCTATTGTAGCTCATATTGGATTCTTAGCTATAGTTGTTCTTGTGCATTCATTTCTATATCTCATGCTCATAAAAATATATAATTTTAAGCTTATATTTAACATTCAAAGGTTTGTATGGCAAATAAAAAAAATCTAAGTATTGGTGTGGCGTTGGTAATAATTGTGGCTGCCTTTTTGGGCTTAGATTTAACTACCAACAAGCCATTGGAGCAAGCGACCAGTTCGGCAACGCAAGTTGAGCCAAGCCAATCAACTAAACCAGCGAAGAATAAAGCCGAGATTGAAGTTGGATTGGATTTAATTCGAGAGGCTTATGATCGCAAGCAAAGCAATGTACAGGTCAAAGCATATGGTGATGTTAGAGCGGTATTACCTGATGATCATGACGGCTCACGGCATCAAAAGTTTATTTTAGGATTGGAAAATGGGCTGACCGTATTGGTGGCGCATAATATTGATCTTGCACCTCGAATTAAAAATATTCAAAAAGGGGACAGTGTTGAGCTTTATGGTGAATATGAATATACCGATAAGGGTGGCGTGATTCATTGGACACATCATGATCCTCAAAATCGTCATGTGGGAGGTTGGTTAAAGCACAAAGGTCAAGTCTATCAATAGAAAAATCCCTGCAGGGCTATTCCACTAAGGCGCTACAATCATCTTGCTGCTGGGAAGGGGATACTTTGCAGTGTATGAATCAAGAGTTTAAGGAGGGGTAAGTTGATTTAATAAATCAAGCTGTTTAAATGCTTTTGAAACCAGGAAGTCAGCATGTCCCACCTCATTCGAGAAAATAATTTTTTAAAAATTTTAGAAATAAAGCTATCGGTTATTTTGATTTGTTTTAATTGTATCCACGTATATTTACCATTCCACGATTCGAAAGGTATCAATGGCTTTATTCGATATTTAAAGTGATGAAAATTTTTTTATGCGAAGTCTTATTCATCACTTTAAAGTAGATCGTATTCTAAATGCTCGTCATTTGCGTTTTTTGGCGTGATTTCCAGCTTGGGATAACTTTCCCGATATAAGCATCAACACACCATAGCGGGCCAATCAGGAGGAATTGGAGGTCTTTGAAGAAAGAAGGCTTTTTACCTTCAACTTTGTGACCATAAAACTGTCCAATCCATGCAATAACAAATAAGCCAATATAGAAACCTACTCCAACAGGTAACACCCAAATCAACCAAGCCATAACCAAAATCAAAGCAGACATGGCTACAGCCAATACCAGATCTAAGCGCGCATAGAAAACTAAAGTGAGGATGATCAGCAGTGCAGTGAGTAACGCGCTAAAGTGAGCCAACAAGCCAATAATCGAAAATAGAATCGCAGGTACGCAAACCCAATGAATAGATTTATTGGTTGGGTCTTGGTGGCTTTCACTATATTCATCTAACCATTCTGAAATTGTTTTCATCAGCAACTCCTTGCATGACATGTTTATTTTTAAATGTAATTAATTTTATGGCTATCAATATAGTTCAGATTTTATATTTGGTCAAAGCATGAATACGTTTAGATAAGCTTAAAAATTGCTTTGGAGAAAGTAGAGTCTGATTGCTACAGTCTTAAGATTTGCTTAAGTCGAAGTCAAAAAAACCACTGGAATAGTGGCTTTTTACGAATCAATGCATGCTTCAAAATTAATTAAGAATTTGGACCATCTACACGTTCAATACTTACACTTGCAGTACCCGCATTGGTAATCCCAAGTGATTTAGCTGCGCCATAAGATAAATCGACAACACGGTTACCATGAAATGGACCACGATCATTTACTTTAACGACAACGCTTTTACCATTGTTCTTGTTGGTTACACGGATATAACAGTTTAATGGAAGACTGCGATGAGCTGCAGTTAATCCGTTCATATCGAATGTTTCGCCACTTGCAGTTTTACGACCGTGGAACTGACGACCATACCATGAAGCAACGCCAGTTTGGCTGAAGCGACGAACAGTATTAGAAGCAACATTATTTAATTTATCAATAACTGAAGGTTCTTCTTTAGGAACAGTAATTTTCGCAGCGATCGTTTCACGACGAATTTTGTCACCTGAGCGCTCAGTGATTGCTAAACTATTCAAATTTGAAAAGTGAGAATTGAAACTACTTGAATCTTTGCTAATGACACGAGAAGCAAGGCTCGAGTTTTCAGCATCATTATTTAAATACGATGACTGAACAAGTTCTGCATTTGCCTGAGTCATACTCAAGCCAATCGTCAGAACCGATAAAAATTTAAGCGAAGCATGCATCGTTTAACTCCTTGGAACCACATTTTAATCTTCTAAGTCGCTGAAAATTAACCACTATGGTCTGTAAATTCACTTGTGCAACTGCATTTAACGGTAAAAGATAATATTCATGGTGGTATAAAGCTGTCTAGCTTTATTTCACCTTTAGTTACAAAAACCACAAAATAGTACAAAAAATGGTTATTAAATAATCAATATTGTAACATTATATGTAAAAAGTGCGATTTGTGATCTTATTTACATAAATAATTCTTGACTTTTGTTTGTGTTTGGTGAAAACCAGTCTTAGCGACTGGCAATTTCTGTCCCTAAAAGCCATAAAGCGGTGGCATACATACGGCTTCGATTATAGGTGGTAATTACTTGAAAGTTAGGGTAGGTGATATAGTAGATAGATCCATAACTCTCTTGTAATTGAATGACATTGACCATATCCAAGTCATCAATTTTGACAATTGGGTTCATTGGACTGATGCCTTGAGTCTTAAGTGCACCATAGGGTGTTGGTAAGGCTAAATCTTTAGCGATCACTCCTTCAGGATTTGATCCGCTATAACGTGCTGGAAAGGCAATTGGCTGATTACGTTGCCAACCATGTTGTGCCAAATAATTTGCAATTGAGCCAATCGCGTCTACAGCTGAATTTCTAAGGTCAATATGACCATTACCATCGTAATCAACACCAAATTTAGGAATATTACTTGGCATGAACTGAGGATAACCTACAGCGCCAGCATAAGAACCCACCACTGAATTAGCTGGAATTCCATCTTTATAAGACCATGCAATCAGTGCGCTCAGTTCGTCTTGGAAATATTGTGCACGACGCTCATAACCAAAACCAAGTGTGGCTAAAGCATCACGAGTCACGAAATTACCTTTATTTGCACCAAATCCAGTTTCCACACCCAGAATCCCTAGAATGATCGACTGTGGTACACCAAACTGTTGTTCTGCACGATTCAGCGTATCTGCATATTGTTGCTTAAAGCGAACACCACGTTGAATCGTCCCCTCAGCTAAAAAATTCGTTTTATAGCTATACCATGGCTTACTTTCACCCGGACGGTTCATAATATTGATGATATTGGGGATATTTTTGGAGCCATTCATAGCCCAATCGACTTGTTCTGCGGTCAAGCCATAGGTCTGCATGGTTTTTAATTTGAAATTGTTATAATTGGGATCAGCAGCAAAATCATTCGCTTGGCAAAAACTTGTAACTGTAAAAGCACCTAGAATTAATGAAAGTCGCTTAAATTTGCTGAGAAGATTTGGCTTTAACATAAGGGTAGATGTTCCAAAATTATTATCGATGCGTATGTCTAAACATAATAAAGCCAAAATTGGCTTTTAAAGTAGATTTGGGATTTAAACCATCAGGTCAAAATGGAAGAGAATTTCTATACCTATAAGATATCATTGACTCTATTTATATTTACAAATACTTAAACAAAAAATCACAAAGCTTTTTGTACAGTACAATTGATTCATCAAGTACAAACTTAATGAAATAAACAGTGTACGCAAAAACACATCTGAAATACATGCGCAATACATCAATTTATTCATTTTCCATATGATTCTAACTTAATCGATAATCATGAATTTTTGATGAATATTGATCATTGAAAACTATGTTTTATTGAATGTTTTCTAGATTTTAAATGATGCTAAAGAATCATTTGTAGATTTGGGGAAGTTAGATGAAAAACATATTTAAGTTCACTGAGACATAAAACGATTGGTGCAACTGTATATGGCATTATTGTAGTGATTTAAAAGCGTCAGGTAGGGTTAATATGCTTGATTTCGGATGTGAAAAAAACATTTTTGGGCTTTTTCTTTTTGAGTAGAGGAACTTCTTTACTTTACTTTTATTCATTTCAAACAACAAATTAGTGTTATGACATATCTATATGTATGGACTAATTCATTAAAAATAGTTTTTATCTTGATGCATAAAAAAACCTTACTTGGGTAAGGCTTTTTAGACGAATCATATTTTACAGCAATCATATGAGATTATTGAATAAATAAAGTATCGTGATATTCAGAAGCTGCGTAGAGCTCTTCTTTGGTAAAATTAGGGATGAGTTTATCAATTGCAATATGTACAGCTTTAATCACAGCAGAAGAGCCAAGATCAGCCGCTTTACGTTTGATCATTCCTAAATCAAGCGTTTTATTAAAGTCATTCATAAAATGTCGAACAAGCGCCTCAGCAAACTGCTTGTAATATTCACTAAGCACAGTGCGATTGACTTCATTTCCTGCTTTGACCTCAGCAAACATATTTTTAATGTTGGTTACAAGTTCGGGCTTCAACGGTGCGCCTACACGATAGTTGCCTTGAGGATCTTTAAATAAGCTTTTTTCTGAGAATTCGATTGAGTTTTTCACCACGTCATTCGATGATTTACCCAGCAATTGCTTTAATAAAACCGCAACAGTTGACTTGATGTAACCTGCTAATTTTTCAGCTGTATCACGTTTGTCACTTACAGGGAAGCGACGTACTAATTCAACTAAAATCGCATCAATAATTTCATCATTAATCAATAAAGCAGCTTGATCACGTAAAGGATACAGTGGTTCATTGGAATTTTTTTTCTCAATACCTGTTTGAATGCTTTTCAATAGGGCATCAGAAGGGATAAAACCAAAATAGGACATCGTTGAAACCTCTTCATTTATTCATTTTATTGTCGTGCCAATCGAATTGGCTTAGGCATCCATGCTAAGTCAGATACACGGCACGGATTAATATCCAAGCCACCGCGTCGCGTATATGTTGCATAAACCATCAGTTTCTCAGGATTAAATGTCTGCCACAAGTCTGCGTACATTTGTTCAACGCATTGTTCGTGGAAGCCATTATGCTGACGGTAAGAAATAATATAAGCTAAAATGCTGTGATAACAAGGTTTGTTACCTTTATATCGGATGAAAACCGTCCCCCAATCTGGCTGGCCTGTGACTGGGCAGTTACTTCTGAGTAAATGTGAATACAGTTCGATTTCAATATCTTTAGCATCTTGATCTAACTCTAAAAGCGTTGCATCAGGATGGTTTTCTAAACGTTTTGGTTCTAGATTATCGATACACAAGCCCTGTGGCTGACTAATATTAAGCTCATCCGCTTGGAAAAGCGTTAAGCTCACATTGCCTTCAGCTGCTTGCGATAAATCTTTTTCAACCGTTTCAATAAATGCTTCTTTTGACTCGAATTGGGTGAAGTTCATACTGTTAAAGTAGAGCTTCAAAGATTTCGATTCGATTAAATTCGGCGAAGTCGCCGGTAACTCAATACGACCAATTGCAACTTGAGGAATGCCCTTAGCATTCAACCAAGAGATTTCAAAAACATGCCACCAGTCTTTGCCTTGGTAAATGCCTTCGATATTCGCATAATTTTCACGCGCTTGAGCACGAGCAATAGGGAAAAGAATACTGGGTTGATATTCAGTTGGGTAATGGGTGTCTTTACCCAATAAAGATTGTTCTACACTCATTATTCACGCATTCCTGAACCACGAGAAAGTAAATAGTAGGCGATCGCATAGAGAATGCCACAGCATACTGTTACAAAGATTAATGAAAGAGTTACGTTTACATCGCTATGACCTAAAATACCGTAGCGGAACGCATTGACCATATACACGATTGGATTGATTAAGGATAAGTTTTGCCAAAATGGGCTAAGCGCACTGATGGCATAAAAAACACCGCCTAAATAAGTCAGGGGGGTTAATACAAATGTAGGGATAATTGAAATATCATCAAATGATTTGGCATAAACTGCATTGATCAAACCACCCAGTGAGAACAATAATGCAGTCACAACCACGGTGTAGATGGTAATAAAAATATTGTGGATCGTGAGATCTGTAAAAAATAGGCTCATTAACGTGACAATAAGACCGACTAAAACACCGCGACAAACACCACCAATCACATAGCCCCATAAAATAAGGTGTAGTGGGACTGGGCTCATCACTAGTTCTTCAATACTTTTTTGAAACTTAGCACTAAAAAAACTTGAAGAAACGTTTGAATAGCTGTTAGTGATAATCGCCATCATGATCAAACCTGGCACGATAAATTGCATATAGCTAAATCCACCCATTTCACCAATACGCGAGCCCACTAAGTTACCGAAAATCACAAAGTATAGGCTCATCGTGATTGCAGGCGGTAACAGCGTTTGAGGCCAAATTCGCATAAAACGACGAACTTCTTTTTGCACTAAGGTGAACAGCGCAACTTTGAGCTGGTTAAAGTTCATTGTGCAGTACCTTCCAGATTTTTTTCGACCATTTTTACAAAAAGTTCTTCTAAACGATTCGATTTATTACGCATGCTTGAAACTGTAATACCTTGAGATTCAAGCAATTGGAATAAATCATTCATGGAATGAGATTTGTCTAAAGTGACCTCGAGAGTAACAGGATCAATCAAATTGAAACGTACCCCAATGATCTCGATGTTGATCGGTTCAATTGGAGATTCTAAATCGAAAATAAAAGATTCTTCATTGAGCTGATTTAAGAAAGATTTCATGGAAGTGTCTTCTTTAATCACACCGCGATCAATAATGGCAATACGACGACAGAGTTGTTCTGCTTCTTCTAAGTAATGCGTTGTCAGAATAATAGAGGTACCGTTATTGTTCATTTCAGTTAAGAAATCCCACATTGAACGACGTAATTCGATGTCCACACCTGCCGTAGGCTCATCTAAAATCAAAAGTTTAGGCTCATGCATCATTGCACGTGCGATCATCAAGCGGCGTTTCATACCACCAGAAAGCATACGCGCTTGTACGCCGCGTTTGTCCCATAAACCTAATTTTTCTAGATAATGTTCAGCACGTTGTTCAGCGAGTTTCTTCGGAATGCCGTAATAACCTGCTTGTGTCACCAAGATATCAAAAGTCTTTTCAAAATGACCAAAGTTAAATTCTTGAGGAACAATCCCAAGGCATTGCTTTGCTTCAGAAGGGTGGGTATCTAGATTATGTCCAAAAATTTCAACTGTACCTGACGTTTTTTTAGTCAATGAGCTGATGATACTGATCGTTGTAGATTTACCTGCGCCATTTGGACCCAATAACGCATAAAACTCACCTTCAGGTACACTCAGGTCGATACCTTTTAGTGCCTGAAACCCATTTTTATAGGTTTTGGATAATTCCCGCAACGTCAAAGCTTCAGTCATAGAATTCTCTTGGCTTAAATAATAGGGATATTGTGAGCGATCTACTCTAATAAACCAAGTAATTGCATAGGAATTATGTGTTGCATTTTTGGGATGTTGTATAAAGTCTAAGCAATGAATTGAAGGTCTGAGATATAGTTGCTTTACCTATTGGTTTTTTTTGTTATGATGTGCGCAATCTAAAATGCGCTCATAGCTCAACTGGATAGAGTACAGGTCTCCGAAGCCTGTGGCGTGGGTTCGAGTCCCGCTGAGCGCACCATTATTCAATAATAAAATGGATTGAAATCCAATTAGTTAACTGCATTTAAAATAATTTTATAAATCATGTATTTTGATGTGACTATCTATGCATCTGAATGATTATTATGTATCTAAAAAATTCTATTCTTAATTTTGATATCAACAGTTCACATACAGCATATTATATTTATTTTTAAGCCTTTCGTTTCTCTAAATTAAAAAAGTTAATTTTCTAGCTAATTTGATAGTTCTGTATTACTATGCGTATAAATCGAAACGATACGTATCGTTTCGATTTATTTGGGTGTTATAAATATGTTTAAAAGAGTGTGAGATGACCATTGAAGATAAGCATTCACGCAAGAGGCTAGAGATATTGAATGCAGTCTCAGATGCATTATTTGAAGTTGAATATCATCAGCTGACAGTGGAAGATATTGCTTCGAGAGCAGGGGTCGGTAAATCTACAATCTATCGTTGGTGGAAACATAAGGCCGATTTGGTTCTTGACGCTTTTAAGCAACATACCTTGTCAATTTTTGATTTAGATCAAGAACTCAATTTAGAAGACAACTTAGTGTCGCAGTTACTTCGACTATCTTACGCTTTAGATCATCATGTGGGTCGAGCACTGTTAGTGGTTTTGGCGAATCATCGTGAAATGGCAGCCTCATTTTTTACACAGTATTTGTTACCACGTCGCGAGCAGATGCATCAACTGATTCAGCAATCGATTCAATTGGGTGAAATCCGATCTGATTATCAGTTTGATCTGATGCTCGATAGTCTGTATGGACCGATCCATTATCAAATTATATTTTTCAACAAGATGCCAGATGAAGATTACATTCGTAAATTAGTTCAAATGGTACTTCTTCCAGTGCGTATTTAAGGCGAGCATTTGCAAGCTAACTTAAAAGTGGGTCAATATGTCTACAGCTACTGAGCAATTGTGGAACCGCTCATTCATTTTATGCATTTTTAATAATCTATTTTTATTTATATATTATTTCGCATTACTGACAGTTTTGCCGATTTATATCATGAAAGATTTAGGCGGTTCAGTTCAGGATGCAGGACTGGCACTGACACTATTTCTGATTTCTTCAATCGCAATCAGACCTTTTTCAGGCTTAATCGTTGAAAAGCTCGGGAAACGGTTTTCGATGCGAAGTGCGGGACTAATCTTTGCACTATTCGCATTTAGCTATTTACTCATCGACAGTATGTGGTCGCTACTATTGATCCGGTTTTTACATGGGATTTGGTTCAGTATCTTGACAACAGTTGCAGTTCCTGTTGCCAATGAATTTATTCCTGAACAGCGTAAAGGTGAGGGCATGGGATATTTTGTCATGTCAACCAACTTAGGTGTGGTTTTTGGACCACTTTTGGCACTCACCATTATTCAATTTGCAAGCTTCCAAGTTTTGTTTGGTGTACTCGCCATTCTCATTTCTATTGGTCTCATATTTAGTTGGTTATTAAAGATCTCTGAAGAACCTAAAATCCTTGAAGAACCCAGAATCTCATTATCAGACTCAAAGTCAAAACAAGATTATGCGACACAACGGAAATCAAAACTCGGTATACATGACATTATTGAGATTAAAGTTGTCGCTGTTGGATGTGTCGCTCTACTCACTGCTTTTTCATACTCAAGCGTGATGACTTTTATCACCGCATTTAGTGAAACCAAGCAACTGTTAGCCTATACCAGTTTATTTTTTATCGTTTTTGCTGCATCAATGCTAATGGTACGCCCATGGGTGGGTAAGTTTTATGATCGTAAGGGTCCTGATGCAGTGATTTACCCTTCATTTATATTCTTTGCGATTGGATTAGTTATCATTACCTTCATATCAAATCAATGGATACTTTGGCTTTCTGCTGTGTTTATTGGAATAGGTTATGGTTCACTTTTCCCTTGTTTGCAAACATTAGCGATTCAATCTGTTGATAAAAAGAGAATGGGGCATGCAATTTCAACATTCTTCACTTTATTTGACATTGGATTGGCGGTGGGTTCGGTGATGATGGGCTTGCTCATTGCTTATTGGGGCTATGAGAATACTTATTTATTCTGTTCAGGCATGGTGATGTTGACATTGTTGGTTTATAAGAAATACGTTTCTAAGCCTAAAAAGTTCTTGGTCTAGACAAATTTTGAAAAGTACATCTGCATGATCGCAAAATAAACTGCGTTTTAGGTGGAAATAAAGGTAGCTACGACTATTGAATGGGATGTTGAATAATTTAGTTTAATTATTTATCAAAATAATCAACATCAATAGAGTTCTTTCAAAAATCAAAAAATGATCATTGACTCGTATCTGAATGATCAATGAAAGTCCCGTCTCCCTCTGGGAGAAGGTTAGGATGAGGGCTTTTAAACATAAAATAACATCTCTTTAATCCCTTTCCTGAAAGGAGAGCGAGCTTTAATTTTGAATTTTAGTGTTTAAAAAATGAGCTACGAAAGAAGTCTAATATAAGAATAAATGATGTTTTTTTAGACTATGATTTGATTTTTATTGAAGCACATTATTCTAAATTAAAGAAACGGATATTCAATCATGATTTAGCTATAAAAATGTGCTGAAATGTTAAATCGATTGAATTCATCAAGTCTCTGGTTTATTTTGAAAATACAGTAGGTCGTGATGACGCTACAAAGAAGTTGGACGGATCAATGACAGCTCGTTGAGTTTGATCAGGCGATCATACAAGAAATCAGCACTAGCCTTCCAACATAAAAGCCCGTAGAAATACGGGCTTTTCTAATGGACAAAGATATTGTTCACGAACAAAGTAGAATCAATTCATCCAATATATAGATGAATTAGAGCATCCAATTTTAATCAAATGAAAAAAGACCTGACAAATAAAAAGTGACCGAAAATTTTCAATCACTTATGCGTATTATTCTGACCACATGAATTTATTGAGCTTACTTTACTTGTTCATCAAAGTGATTCAATACAGTTGCTAACAAATGATAAAGCATATGTCGGCTTTGATTCGCAATCGCTATATCATTATTCTCAAGGCGAACTGCTAATCCAGCTTTTGTTTCATTTTCAATAATAGTGTGATGCTGGGAAATCGGATCTACATAAATAGAGTAACGATTTTTAAAATCAATCAGTTGTAGTCCTGCGATGCTGTCTTCTACATTTGAATAAATGTTAGAAAGAATGGTTGCTTTGTGATTGGGCTTTTGATTGAAGATAATTGACATTTTCAAGTCCTATTATTTATGGTTATTTTGAAGATATAGTTAATGATAGATTAAATTACAACCAATGTAAAAGGGTGGATATGTAACAAATAGGTCTCTTAAAATATCTTTTATGTTAAATTCACAGGAATAGTGAATCAATATGTATACTCATTCAACTTAATATATTTTATGTATATAAGACACTTTAAAGTTATCTTTCAAATTCAAGGTCTCTTCATTCTCATAATTTAAAGCGAATTATTAATAATAATTAACCCGAATCGCGGATAAGGATTTTTCTTTAAAATCATAAGCTAAATGTAATTTTATGATTAGTTTTTAGTGTTATCAGACCAAAGCATAGACTTTTTTATGCTCAAAATGATGGATAAGTCTCAAGATGAATGATCTCATTTCCTTAAGCAGGATTCGGGTTAATTAGTCATAAAAATAATGCAATTAAAATCTTTGACAAGTATGTTTCCTCTGAATATTCGTCCTCATGGAAAAAGAAAAGCTTTTAAACTTAAGTCTATATCGAATACAAAATTTCACTTTGCAGATCAATCATTCAATGTGCAAAGCACTAACTAATGCAAATAATATGATGCTAACTATGCATCAGCTGATGGATCGAATAGTTAATTTGTTGCAAGTACTGATTGAGTAATGTCGGTGCGATTCGAGACTCTTGTAAATGTGTAATCCATTGAATTTGGCACATTTTTAACGTTGATAGATTTTGAGATTTTTTAATTTCGATGATGAGTGGTTTTGCCATGAGTCCGCAGTATTGCTCAAGTAATTCAATCATTAATGTCTGTACTTGATGAATATTTAATTCATCGAAGTGATTTTGAGATTGAATGTTTTTTTGGTATCTGTTGAGCGGGTGGTGTTAAGGGGTGTAGCTCATTTGCTTCATTTTTAAGATTGGTGTGTAATTCATTTGATTCAGCGCTGTTTTTAAAATTTGCTTAAGTCGTATGGTTTCAACTTTAACTTGAATTTCTGAATGCTGTGAGATCTGATCCAAATGTGAGTTAGAAATTAGCCCTAAAGAACTCAGTTGTTCTAATAAATCGGGTGTTGCAATTTGTTGCTTAAATTGGTCAGTCAGTAAGTTGAAATCCTCTGTAGCAATCAGGACCAATAATCGGCGTTGACGAGCATTCAAGTTTTTTGATCTTGAATGTAGTGTGTCTATACCTAGTTGAGTTTTATAATATTAATTCATCCCTAATCGACCGCAAGTATGAATTAGGGATGAAGATACTATGTGATAATTACACTATTGTTACATAAATTATTTTTAAAATAACTATATAAAACAATAATTTAGAATTTGATTAGATTCTCAAATCTAGTGCTTTTCTTAAGTATGGATCTAAGTCTTCTTGGCGTAATAACCATTGCACATAGTCCGATGGTAAATCCACGATTGCTGTACCACGGTGTTTACCAAAATTAATTGAGCGAGGAATACGTGCATCTTCAGACGCTTCATAAAGCTCTTCAATATTTTGGATATTTAGCTTATGGACAATATGCATCAAAATATTAGCCGTTAAAATGATATCTGCATCAGCACGATGTGCACCTTTTAACATTTCACGGGCTTTTTCACTGCCTTTACTGATCATGTAGATGAGTGCTGAAATGTTGTGTGCTTCAGCATCAGGCCAAACGAGTCGAGCAAGGGCAAGTGTGCAAATGGCTTTGATATGCGAGGTGTCGACACCACAGGTCTGAATCGCACGAATATCATAATCAATGTTATGGCCAATGATATAAATAGTCTCAGCAGGAAGGGTAAAAGTACTAAAATTGGGTTGATGGACAATATCAGCTTCTAATATATGATGCACAGCCATGGCTGCAAATGAAATTTTTTCATCACCAATACTATAAAGTTGATCAAACATTTTTGAACGATCAAGACTGAGTTTACCAGCTTCAATTTCTATCGGTGCATATGCAATCTCGATGGGTAAACCATTCAATGTATGCGTTTCAGTATCGAGAATGATGGCTTGCATGCTGTTTTCCGTCAGTGCAAATATATTTGAAAATAATTTATCATTTTCACGAATTCACGCACAGGCAAATTTGTGATCAATCTGCAATTTTTTAAACTAAATCCTAGATTAGCGATGAGTTTGAGCAGAAATGATACTCAAACGATCTTGTCTAATCGCATCAGTTGAAATAAGTCCCTTATATAGAAAGAGAGGAATACCATCTTCGCGATCGATAAGTTTCATAGGTTCAGTTCCATCTCGATATTCAAAAATGGCTCTAGGCATACGATCTTTGTCTAAAATAATGAATCTTTTATTCTTAATCGCAATTTCATGTTCTTGAAAATTTTGTTTGAGCTGTCTTAAAAAAATACTTTGATTGGTATCTAAACGATTTAGTTCACGGATGCGATCACTATCGCTTTGATGATGAGCTTTCATATGCAATTTGTGCTGAAAGTTCGGATGACTAGCTGAAGGTTTTGTTACATAGCTCTTAAGGTTAATTTTATATTTATACTTTGCAACAATATAGCCTAAGCTAAAACCTATGATAAGTGTAATAAATGCCAGCATAAGTTAATAAATATCATTATGTTATATTTTTGATAATTTACACTTTTTAATGAATTTTTCAAGATCACATCATAAGTAACCCAAATCCTGCTTAAAGAAATGAGATTATTCATCTTGAGACTTATCCATCATTTTGAGCATAAAAAAGTCTATTCTTTGGTCTGATAACACTAAAAACTAATCATAAAATTACATTGAGCTTATGATTTTAAAGAAAAATCCTTATCCGCGATTCGGGTTAAGTAACATCCAAATTTTCATTAAATCGAATTCTAGAAATATGCTCAAAAATATAAAGAACACATTATTGAAGGGACTTAAATGAGTTGATCATCATATTTAAAGTGGTGAAAGCGTTAAATCATTTATAAATATTAGACTTATTAAATCTTTCATCATATTTCAAAGGCTTGTTTTGAACATTTACTGAAACACCATCTCTTAAAATGAATCATATTTAATGCAAACTGACTAAACTTCATTCTCGAAATTCATAAACTTCGTGCTACAATACGCGCCAATCTTAGCACGGCTTAAAAGCCCTAATTTAATAGGACCTCGCTAATGTTTGCCAATATCTCAATTGCTGAATTTGATCCAGAAATCGCGAAAGCAATCACTCAAGAAGATGCACGCCAAGAAGCGCACATCGAGTTAATTGCTTCTGAAAACTATTGCTCACCTGCAGTAATGGAAGCTCAAGGTTCTAAACTTACCAATAAATATGCGGAAGGCTACCCAGGCAAACGCTATTATGGTGGTTGTGAATACGTAGACATTATCGAACAATTGGCGATTGACCGTGCTAAAGAACTCTTTGGTGCTGATTATGCTAACGTTCAGCCACATGCAGGTTCACAAGCAAACTCAGCGGTTTACTTAGCGCTACTTAACCCAGGCGATACAGTTTTGGGTATGAGCCTTGCTCACGGTGGTCACTTGACGCACGGTGCAAAAGTAAGCTTCTCTGGTAAAACGTATAACGCGATTCAATACGGTTTAAACCCTGAAACAGGTGAGATTGATTACGAAGAAGTTGAACGTTTAGCTGTAGAACACAAGCCAAAAATGATCGTGGCTGGTTTCTCTGCGTATAGTCAAATCGTTGATTGGCAGCGTTTCCGTGACATCGCGGACAAAGTTGGCGCTTACCTATTTGTAGATATGGCTCACGTTGCTGGTTTAGTTGCTGCTGGTGTTTATCCAAGCCCAGTTCAAATTGCTGACGTAACAACAACGACGACTCACAAAACACTTCGTGGTCCGCGTTCTGGTTTAATCCTTGCAAAAGCAAACGAAGAAATCGAGAAAAAACTACAGTCTGCTGTGTTCCCAGGTAACCAAGGCGGTCCATTAGTACACGCTGTTGCTGCTAAAGCAATCTGCTTTAAAGAAGCAATGGCGCCTGAATACAAAGCTTACCAGCAACAAGTGGTGATTAATGCTCAAGCAATGGCTGAAGTACTCATTGCACGTGGTTACGAAGTTGTTTCAGGTGGTACGAAAAACCATTTATTCCTATTGTCTTTAATCAAACAAGACATTACAGGTAAAGAAGCGGATGCTTGGTTAGGTGCTGCTCACATTACTGTGAACAAAAACTCTGTACCAAACGATCCACGCTCTCCATTTGTCACTTCTGGTATCCGCATTGGTACACCAGCAGTAACTACACGTGGTTTTGGCGAATCAGAAGTTCGCGACCTTGCAGGTTGGATTGCTGACATTCTAGATGCTAAAGGCGACGAAGCTGTTATTAATGCGGTTAAGGCGAAAGTTGAAACCGTATGCGCTAAATTTCCAGTTTACGCATAAGTTAAACGTTGAAAGGAGCCTC
Organism: Acinetobacter sp. CY73; assembly: GCF_059515865.1. Lineage (NCBI taxonomy): Bacteria > Pseudomonadati > Pseudomonadota > Gammaproteobacteria > Moraxellales > Moraxellaceae > Acinetobacter > Acinetobacter sp. CY73. The sequence goes on from NZ_JCAKMZ010000036.1 coordinate 15,680, forward strand.
CTTTAGGGAGGCTTTTTTTATGAATACATAAATAGTTATCTAAGGCTATATTTTCTGTTATAAATGATGCACAGATAAGAATGAAAAATACGCAATTTATAGATTTGCGTGAATAAGGAATTGAATAAATGGATAAGCCCAATATTATTGTTTCAGAACAAGATCTACATCGTTTAGAAACGATGCTAGAACATCAGACGAAACTTACACCGACCATGCAACATTTGGAAAATGAATTGGCGCGTGCAGAAGTCGTTGCACCACAAGATGTTCCGAGTAATGTCGTCAGTATGAATGCCCGAGTGATGATCACGATTGCCCCTGCGGTTGAACCCACAGAAATTGTTTTGGTCTATCCACATGAGTTTTTAGGTGAAAAGGGGCAGGTGAATGTGATTGCGCCGATTGGTACAGCCATTTTAGGTTTGGCAGAAGGGCAAGAAATTGAGTGGCCACAACCAGATGGTCAATTGATGAAAGTGAAAATTGAAAAGGTGATTTATCAGCCTGAGCGCGAAGGCAATTATAACTAACCCTAGTGTTAAAAAAAGCCATTTAAAGAATGGCTTTTTCATGTAATTTTTTAAAATGTGATCAAATAAATACAAGCAATCAGCTGTTTAAGAAATAGTTTAAATCGCTGTTTTTAAAAACCCGAAGTATGACCTTTATTGGGGTATTTAAATAGATGTTCTACATCCAATTGAAAGTTTTGTTTTGGATTGAGTTTAATCTGCCATTGATAAATATTCGGTTGATTAGTCCATTGTTCAGCGGTAGGTTTAACACTGTATTGAGAATGAGTGATTAGTTCACTATTTTGGCTCCGCGGTGCTGAATCAAAGACAGTTATTTGGATCGGGTATGGATGTAAATTTTGAATTGTATAGCGTCGTTTTTGAATGTTCTGATTGGTGTTTTTATCGAGCGCTGTCTGGGAATTTAAGAACTCTGTTTCCGAGATCTGAATCTGATCATCATATCCAAAGCTCATATGCATTGTGCCATTAGAATCATTTTTCCAAGATTGTTGCCCCATAAAATCCCCATCTCGGTAAAGTTTAACTGTTCCTGCAGGCCATTGATTGTCAAGTTGATCGATTTCTGCATTGATGCTTGCAACTAAACTTTGTTTTGGAATCACCCAAATTGAAATTTTTGCTGTATGTTCCTCAGTGCTAAGTGGAAGATGAATGTATTGTTGACTGCTTGGTATATTGGTTTTGGTCTCAGAGCGGTACTCAGTGCTAAAATTTAAAGGAGTGGGCTCAAATTCAGGGAATTGAGGCGTACTGTTGGTTGTTTCGGAAACTCGAGCTGAGGATTTAGGCACCATAGCACGTGCTCGCTTTGCTACTGAAGTTGCGTGAGTTGCTTGTGGGCTGTAATTGACCCACCAAGGCTCGGGTTGAAGTTTTGCTATTGTCTGCAGAGGAATTGATGTAGACAACGTTAATTTCACATTATTCCAATCTTCACCTGTTTTTTGCGCAATCATAGCTAGACGCGTGATTTTTACACGTTGTTTTTTGGTATCAAGTTCAGCTTTATAGGTCGGTTGCCAACGAGCATGTGGGATTAAATAGCTGATTTTAATTTCACCGTTTTGGGGTGCATTTACATAGAATTTTAATGTACGTTGATTAAATTGGCTGTCACCAATAGTGGCTAAATCTTGATTAAGTTCTTGAAGATGTTGTTCTAACATTTCTTTTTTTAATTTGGCTTGGTCTATCGTAATGAAACCTTTATAGGCATGCCTTTGCACTTTTGATGCAGATCCTTTGGTCAAATTACCTAGGAATGTATTCTGCAGTTCAGCTGCTTTAATCATTGAGCTTTGCTCAGAAATCAGCTTTTCAGTTTCACGGATTTTCTGTCTCAGTTGCGTTGATTCATTGCCTGCTGGTTTATCTAAAGCACTATCTACATGCGATACAGCATTTACTTCAACATTATCACTTTGATATTGTAATGCATTTATATCAAAGTTTGCTGCAATTCCAGTCAAAGTAACCACTTGCTCTCCAGCCTTTACGCTAAGCTTACGTTCTATTTTTGCAGCGCTCGGGTAAAGGGTAACGTGTTGTATAGGAGAATGAGATACATCTAATGCAAAAGCTGATGTAAAGGGAGTAGAAACGATCATAGAGAGGAAGATTGATTTTATTTTCATTATTTTAAATGGTTCAAAACTTTAATCTGCCCAATGTAGCAAAAAGCCTTTAGAAACTAAACAAAATATTGTTTTAACAATTGAATTTTGATTCTAAAGAAACTGTGAAAATAAAAAGCTAAAGTCATAGAAAGAGCCTTTTGAGGTGAATCATAAAAGGCAATTCAATTATGTTATTGATTTCTAATGAACAACGGTGTTCGCCACTTGGTATTTCTGCATATATTTTTCACGGATTTCTTTACGCTGCTCACTTGTCGTTGCTTTTTGCATTTTTTGACGGAGTTCATTACGCTCAGAAGAACTCATTTTTTGCCATGCTTCACGCATTTGAAACTTTTCTTGCTCAGGCAGTTGAGTAAACCAATCCATTTTTTGTTGAAGTTCAATACTCTGGCTTTCTGGAATCTCTTTCAGATTTTGATAGCGTTTAATAAGTGCACGTTGTTCATCATCTGATAATGCATCCCAAGTTTCACTTACTTGAGTATCTGCATCTTTAGAAAAAATCCAAAAACGCTCGTAGCCTGCAAAACTGGTTTGCAGGAAACTAAGCGCACAAAAAGCCAAAACTAAATTTTTAGCTACCATGAACGACTTTATCCTCACCAAATACAGAAAGCATCTCTAAATCTTCCATCATTTGTGGAGATAGTTTAGGGCTAACAACCACTTGTTGGATATTGGGTTTTTCACCTAAATCAACAGCATTTGGCAGTATAACAAAGCCAGTGATTGCTGCAGCTAAAGCGAAGCCTGTCATTTTCCAAGTCATCAATTGAGAAGCGATGGACTTCGTTTGAATCTTTTCTAAAACATGCTCCATCACCACAGCTTTATTTCTATGGTTGTGCGCAAGTTGATCGAGCTTAGCCGTTACTTGTTTAGCGAATTCATCATTATTCTTCATCAAATGAACCTCCTGAATGAGGGTTTAAATGCGATAGAGAATTTCTTAAACCTTGAATAGCTCGGTGATAATGAGTTTTAACCGATCCATCCGAGCAGTTCATAATCTCTGCAGTTGTATGTGTATCAAAACCTTCCCAGGCTCTCAGCATAAATGCTTGTTGTTGGCGGACAGGAAGTTTTGAAATAGCAGACTGAATTTCTTCCATGGTGAGTTCTTGCGATAGAAACTGTAATGGATTGGGTGTGGACTCATCCACAATGTCCAAAGTTTCATCTTCATCAGAATCTAGATCAGCTTTTTTGAAAAGTGAAAATGGAAAAGCACGTCGCGATTCCTTACGACGCCAGTCTTGTAATTTGTTATTCAGAATGGTGTAGAACAGGGGATACCATTCTTCAGTAGATTTATCTGAATAGGATTTATGCAGTGAAATAAAAGCTTCTTGCACTAAGTCCATTGCAATCCCATTATGACCTTGGGTTGCACTTTCCATCATCACTAAAGCACGTCCAGTGACTTCTCGCATGAAATTCTTCAGGCGTTGTTCAGCCGTGCTCACAAGAACACTTGAATCATCAATCTTTGATTTTTTCGGTGCTAAATCCATAGAGATGGAAAATCCCGTCATTGGGTACCCACCATTATTGTTAATGTCATACTTATATAACGTATAAAAATAATGATAGGTTGACAATTAAAGCAACTATTTTTAGCAGTTTAAATGATTTTCCCAGATTAGGGAGAGATGGTTAATATAAATTAACCATTTAGATGCGTTGGCGAACCATTTCAAAGAAGCAGATCGAACCCGCAATGGCGACGTTCAGTGATTCTTGACCACCGGGTTGAGGGATAGAGACTGCAGCAGCATTGGCAAGTGCATACTCTGATACACCTTGACCTTCATTGCCTAGAACCCAAACGCTAGGTTGGCTGAGATCTTTGCTGTATAAACTTTCTGATTCGTGTGAACTGGTGACATACACTGGAATCGTAAATTTAGACAAAATCTCTTCAATTTCAACATTTTCATAGGTGTTTACAGCGAACTGTGCACCCATGCCTGCACGTAGAACGCGAGGAGACCATAACGATGCTGAACCTTTTGTAGAGACAATTTGTTTGATCCCTGCTGCTGCAGCTGAACGAAGAAGTGTACCAACGTTCCCTGGGTCTTGAACATTTTCAAGCACTAAGGTATCTGCATCAAAGTTTAGCGAATGCGTTGATGAGGGAATATCAACAACTGCCAAGCATGCTAAGCTTGTACCAAGGGTACTAATTTCTCTGTAAAGCGATTCGCCAATCACAAAAACAGTACCCGCATAAAGTTCTGCAATTTTGTCGAAATCTGGATGTTCAATCGCTTTTTCTGTGGTGAAAATCGAAGTAATTTGACGTTTTTTCTCAAGCCAAGCGAGACATAAATGCGTACCTTCAAGAACGGTTTGTCCTTGTTTTTTACGATAGGTATTTTGCTCAATTAAACCACGTAAGTGCTTAATTTTAGGGTTGTCTTTTGATTCAAGATAAATCATTGCCATGGTTTTATAAATCCATAGACGCTAGATAGATGATCTAGCGTCTACTATAGGTAAAAAAAATGTACGTAAAAATTAATATAACTAAAAATTAATTATGGTATTGAGTAACGAGATCAACTTCGTTCTTAGACCCAATGATCACAGGAACACGTTGATGCAAGTCAGTCGGTTGGATATCTAAAATACGTACACGACCTGTTGTTGATGCACCACCAGCTTGTTCCATCAACATACTCATCGGGTTTGCTTCATACATTAGGCGTAAACGACCTGCTTTTTGAGGGTCTTTGGTATCGTATGGATACATGAAAATACCTGTACGGCAAAGGATACGGTGAATATCTCCGACCATACATGCAACCCAACGCATATTGAAATCTTTCTCACGAGGACCTGTTTTTCCTGCAAGTAGTTCATCAATATAGCGTTGAACTGGTGCTTCCCAATGACGCTGATTGGATGCATTGATTGCATATTCTTTGGTATCTGCGCCAACTTGAACATTTTCAGAAGTCAGTAAAAATTCTTTTGATTCAGGATCAAAAGTAAAGAATACAGTGCCAGCACCTACAGTTAGTGCCATCATGGTTGATGGACCATACAATACATAACCTGCTGCTACTTGTTGTGTACCTGCTTGCATGAAGTCTTCAGAAGTCGTGACTGCATTTTTTGCAGGAAGAATCGAGAAGATGGTACCGACACACATGTTGATATCGATATTGCTTGAACCATCAAGTGGATCAAACAATACAAGATATTTTCCATTTTCTTGCGCTGGGGTAAAGTCATCGAGTTCTTCAGATGCCAAACCGCCAACATTCGGATTGATTTTTAATGCATCGATTAAATAATCATTTGAAATAACATCGAGTTTCTTTTGTTCTTCACCTTGAACATTTTCATTTTGGGCACTCCCTAAAACATCTGCTAAAGCGCCTTTTTGTAGTAAAAGATCAATGCTTTTGCATGTCGTAGCGATTGTATTGATTACATCTGAAAGTTCAGGTGTAAGATTCCCTTGTTGTTGTTCTAGATATTGGGAGAGGGTGCGGTATGACATAGCAAATGAGCTCCAAAAAGCGTTAAAAATATAGCAATACAGTGATTGATGTCTATTTTAGAGAGTTCGAATCAAAATAGAAACCTTATTCGAAAAATGTGGTGATTTTAGGCTTGAAAGAGTTTTAGAACATGCTATGTTGATGGTAGGGATGTTTAGAATACAAGGAGCACTAACATGACCATTCAAAAGTTTGAGGCGACTCCAACCGCGGGTGAAGCTTTCGATGTTCAAAGTGTGAGTACTGAAAAATCGAAAGAAGCTTGGAAGGAATATGAGTCTAAGCCTGAATATAAAAAATTTAACAAGCATGACATGATTGAGTCTATGCAAGCCCATCCCATGCCAGAGTCATAAAGCTAAATGTACTCGATGTATGAATGAGCTATTGCTAGGTTTAAAAATGATCAATAAAAAAGCGCTCATCAAATGGAGCGCTTTTTTAAGGTCTAAAATAACCTAAAAAATCATTATTTTAGAAGGGGTGGAACAGCTTCGTAGTTTAATTCTACACGGCGGTTTTCTTTCCAAGCCGCTTCATCATGTCCAGCATTAATCGGCATTTCTTTACCGTAACTGACCGCTTCAAGCTGAGTCGCATTTACACCATTGGTGATTAAATAGCTTTGAACTGCTTTAGCGCGACGCTCACCCAAAGCCATGTTGTATTCACGTGTGCCACGCTCATCCGTATGACCTGTTAATGCAATTTTAGAGTTTGCATTGGCATTTAAAAATTGAGCATGTGCTTGTAGCGTTTGATAATCTTCATTGGATAATTCACTGCTGTCATAATCAAAATGCACAACACGTTTTGCTAAAAATGATTTATTTGCTTCAGTTACGCCCTTAGCTGAAGCACCAGTTAGATTTTGAGCGTTTAATGCAGCATCTTCACTTAAACCAGACGTGTTCACTGTCGTTGATGTACTTGGAACATTGCTCGATGGATCATTGTTAAGATCGGTCGTCGGTTTGCGTGTTGCACAACCTGTCATGATTAAGCTGACAGTGATCAGTGGTAAGGCGAAAGTCTTCATAGCATTCATGTTCATTTCCTTAAAATTAAAAAATCAATTATTTGGGTGCCCAAGCCGGTTCGCGCACTTCACCTTGTTCACTTGGTAAATTCATACGGAAGCGACCATCGGTTGACATGATAGAGAGCAAACCACGGCTATTTTCACGTGTTGCATAGACCACCATTTGACCGTTTGGAGAGAAGCTTGGGGATTCATCTAAACTGGTCGGTGTCAAAATATTGGTAATCCCTGTTGAGATTTCTTGAATCGCAACTTTGTAATTGCTGCCCGATGGACGATGTACGAGTGCCACGTATTTGCCATCTGCGCTTAAAGAACCACGTGCATTAAATGCACCACGGAAAGTTAAGCGTTTAGTCGTACCATCAGCAAAGCTATAGCGATAAATTTGAGCTGAACCACCACGGTCAGAGGTGAAGATAAAGCCTTTACCATCGGGTGTGTAGCGCGCTTCTGTATCAATTGCACTGTCGTTGGTCATACGCTTAACTTGACGTGTACTTAAATCCATTTGATAGATTTCAGGGTTGTCATGCATAGAGGCAGTAAACAACATACTTTTACCATCTGGTGAGAAGCTTGGTGCACCGTTTAATCCACGGAAACCGGCTAGTTTTTCACGCTGACCTGTTGCCAAATCCTGTACATAAATCGCAGGGCGTTTGGTTTCAAATGAGACGTAAGCGATTTTCTTGGCATCGGGTGTCCATGCAGGAGATAGAATCGGATCACGTGAACTTAAAATAGTCCGTGGCTGTTCGCCGTCTGTATCTGCAATTTGAAGTGTATAACGTGTATCTGGCGTTGCAGGATTACGCAACACATAAGCAATACGACCACTGAAATCACCTTTGATTCCTGTAATCGCTTCATAAATCGTATCACTGATCATGTGACCCGCAGAGCGAAGGCGCGAAGCAGGTACAGTGAGCAATTCATTTAGTAAATATGTTTTTTTCTCTACATCATACAGTTGGTAATGAACGTTCAAAGAACCATCAGCATTCTTTTTAACATCCCCAGTCACCACATAAGGAACACCTGCTGACTGCCATGCTGCACCATTGGCATTGTTCATGGTTGCCGTTGCAGGTAAATTTTTAGATGCACTGCTAAAACGACCTGAACGATTTAAATCTTGCTCAATAATGGGATAAAGAGAAGGGTCATTAGCAAATGGAACAATGGCAATTTTAGGGGCTTGTTCGGGTGCTTTTGCAATTTCCAAATGCAATTGTGCATTTGCCGTTGTCATAAAAGCAGGAATAAACGTCGCAATAATTGCGAGACTCAAAACGTGTTTAGAGATGATCTTCATGGTGTGTCACGTACTCAAAATACTAATTTTTAGAATGTTGTAGCTTTGTAGCATAATGACATGATTTTAATCTATATAAAGCATGTAATTATAAATATTCAGTGAATTTTAAATAAACACCTTACCGAGGTAGGGTGTTTATAATTGAATGATTTCAAAGTGATTATTTGGCGATAGATTATTTGACAGTAAAGGAAGCGGTAAAACTACGTGCTTGACTACGTGCTTCCGGGTCTGAAGGCATTGGATAGGGTGCAGCAGCACGAACCGCTTGTTCAACACTCGCTTTCACGTCTGGATCAGATGCATTGACCACTACACTGGTGACTGAACCACTATCACTAAGGTTTACGCGAGCTGTCGCTTTTTGACCTGAAGAATTGAGTGGCATACGCCATGCATTTTTGACTTTACTTTCAAAATCACGTTTAGCTGAAGATGCAATTTTACGGGCTTCTGCTTTTTTATTGGCAGCTTCTTCCTTAGCTTTTTGAGCAGAAGACGCTTTCTCTTCGGCAGCAGCACGTTCTTTAGCTTCGGCATCTGCTTTGGCTTTATTGGCTGCATCAGTCTTCGCTTTTGCAGCGGCATCCGCTTTGGCTTTATTGGCTGCGTCGTTTTTAGCTTTCGCAGCGGCATCCGCTTTTGCTTTATTGGCTGCATCGGCTTTAGCTTTTGAAGCGGCATCTGCTTTGGCTTTATTGGCTGCATCAGTTTTAGCTTTTGCAGCGGCATCCGCTTTTGCCTTATTGGCTGCATCGGCTTTAGCTTTTGAAGCGGCATCTGCTTTGGCTTTATTGGCTGCATCAGTTTTAGCTTTTGCAGCGGCATCCGCTTTTGCCTTATTGGCTGCATCGGCTTTAGCTTTTGAAGCGGCATCTGCTTTGGCTTTATTGGCTGCATCAGTTTTAGCTTTTGCAGCGGCATCCGCTTTTGCCTTATTGGCTGCATCGGCTTTAGCTTTTGAAGCGGCATCCGCTTTGGCTTTATTGGCTGCGTCGTTTTTAGCTTTCGCAGCGGCATCCGCTTTGGCTTTATTGGCTGCATCGGTTTTCGCTTTTGTAGCGGCATCCGCTTTGGCTTTATTGGCTGCGTCAGTCTTCGCTTTTGCAGTGGCATCCGCTTTGGCTTTATTGGCCGCGTCGTTTTTAGCTTTTGCAGCGGCATCCGCTTTTGCTTCTTGCTTGGCTTTCTGAGCGGCATCTGCTTTAGCTTTTGCAGCGACTTCTGCTTTAGCTTTATTGTTTGCATCAGCTTTTGCTTCACGTTCTTTTTGCAGCGCATTTGCTTTTGCTTGTTCAGCAGCTTTCGCAGCTTGAACGGCTTTTTGCTCAGCAGCTTTTTGTTCTGCGGCAAGGGCTTGCTTTTGAGCAGTATCCACTTTAGGTAAAGGAGGAACTACCGTTGGTATATTGGGTGCATCTTGCACTGGTTCAGCCGTTTGTTGAATATCAGGCTTAACATTCTCATGCGCTGTTTCAGCACTATCCGATTCCACTAGAGGCTTAGGTTCGGGTGGGATAGGTTTTAGGTCTTCGGGTTTGATCAGTACTGTTTTAATTTGCTTTGGTGGTTCAGGTGGTTTGGTTAAACCTAGAAAAAGCAAGCCTGTAATCGCCACAACATGGACTGCAACAGTAAACCCTAATGCAATCTTCGTTTCTTTTGACAAAGGCTTTTTAGAATCGTTCATAGCTTATTTTTCAGACTCAGCAGTAAGCAGTCCAACTTGGGTTAAACCCGCATCTTGCAGACTTGACATTAAAGCAATGACCTCACCATAAGGACGAGTTTTATCACCCTCAATAACGACAGTCAGTTGCTTATTTTCAGCTTGAGCATTTTCTTGTGCAGTGCTTAAAAGAGATGTTAACTCACTTAGGGTCAAGGGATCTTTTGATATGTTTTCTTTATGCTTTAGGAAATAACGTCCATCGGCATCAATGCTGACCATCGCAGGGGTGTCTTTAGATTCAATAGGTGTGCCATTTGCTTCAGGCAAGTCCACCTTGATCCCACTGGTAATCATGGGTGCGGTCACCATGAAAATCACTAAAAGCACCAACATGACGTCGATATAAGGCACGACATTCATATCACTTTTAAGTGGTTTTTTAACGCGATCAAAACGTCCTGAACGTTGAATAGCCATTATTCAGAATCCTGTGTAGTTCCCACAGATTGACGTTGTAATAACGCCACCATTTCTTCTGCAAATAAAGCACGGTCTGAATACACTTCTTCGCTTTTCGAGGTGAAATGGTTAAATGCTAAAACAGCAGGGATTGCAGCAAATAAACCAATTGCAGTCGCAATCAATGCTTCGGCAATACCAGGTGCAACCGTTGCAAGGGTCACTTGATCGACTTGGGCAAGACCAATAAAGGCATTCATGATGCCCCACACTGTACCAAATAGACCGATATACGGTGCAACCGAACCAATACTTGCCAGTGCGCCTAGACCATTTTCCATGCGACCTTGATCACGGCTTAAACCGACACGTAAAATACGTTCTGTACCATCAATGGTATGGGTTAAATCTGCTTTGGTTTTCTTGAGTTTAAGGAATTCACCAAAACCATTGTAAAAGATATCTTCTAAGCCATCACGTTTAGAATTGACTTGGGCATTATTATAAAGCGTATTGAGCTCAGCGCCTGACCAGAATACTTTTTGGAAATGCTCATCGCCTTGTTCGGCTTTTTTAAAGGTCATATGTAACTTGGCAATAAGGTACCAACTCAAGAGGGATGCCAGTACCAAGACCAGCATGACCAATTGAACAACAGGACTCGCCTGTAAGATAAGATCTGAGATGTGAAGCGAAGATTCTAGTTGTGTTGCCATAGTTACATGTGCCAATAGTATTTTTATTCGTGATTCAATTCTCTTTGGATCAAATCACGGATTTCATTCGGAATTCTGAGCGGTCTCATTTCAGCGCTAATACACGCTAATTCAACCTCGCCAGAAGCTAGCATGATTTCACCACGATAAATATTTTGTTGCAACACAAAAGACGTGGCTTTACACGAAACAACACTCGCTGTAACAGTAATTAAATCATCCATCAGGATTGGACGCGAGTATTTTAAGCCGATTTTATGCACGACGAAGTTGTAATCTTTTTGATGCCAATAATGTGAAATGCCTGAAGCGCGTAGCCATTCTGTACGGGCGCGTTCCATAAAGCGGATGTGATTGGCGTGATAAACAATACCTCCTGCATCGGTATCTTCTATATAAACACGAATTTGAAATTCAAATTTGTTCGCCATATTCATTTCCCATTTCTAGCTTTGGATCTTGGATTTTTGGTGATTCGATTGTTCTTATATTTTGACGATGGTGTACAAAATATTTGCTTAGAACAATGTACTGCAAAGGCTCGCAGTTTATCACTCTCAAATTTCAGTCCAATGGCACAAGGTTTCAAAGGATGTCTCATTTTCAAAAAAATAAATTTTACTAATGGAAAGTATTTAGATTCCAATTTTCAATTCTTTTTTAAGATGTTGTTCAAAATAAAATGTTAAATGAGGTAGATTCGATGTTATCAATTCATTAGCTTTTAAATCGTTTTGGTACTTCTTATAAAATTGAATGCAAAGCCATACACACACCAATGATATAACGAGAGCGATCTGAATGATATTTGAAATATTTGAGTTAAATTCAGTCATTTCAATTGTTAGCCACCAGATATAGAAAACCAAAACAAGATAGCTGATAAAGATTAAATGTATTTTAAAAGGTAGATATCGATTATTTATGTAACCCGAATCCTGCTTAAGCCGATGAATCAATAATTTGAATAGTTGGCTTATTTCGATGGGTTAATTGATATGCGCATAGCGAGGCGTAAATCCCACTTAGAAATCCATGAATGCTACGTGCTTTACTCGTCACTAAATTGTATTGCCCTTTCAATAAGCTGAATAATGTTTCTATCTTATTGCGCTGTTTTAAGTGATATTCATCTGGCGCACTGAGCTCAACAGACCGCATGTTCTTT
>NZ_JCAKMZ010000037.1:0-23866 GCF_059515865.1 Acinetobacter sp. CY73
AAAGTCGTTTGAATGATTTCTTCTTGGTCTACGTGCCATAAAATACTCCATATATTGATGTTTATAACATCATTTGAGGAGCAGAATATCACTTATAGGAGTTGTTCAAATTTCCCGATCCATCTCTGTATGAGGACGCCCTGATTTCTTTTTAAGTGATTCTGCTTTTGCTAAAACCTCGACCATTTCAGTAAAAACTTGCCGAGGTACGCCAACCAAGCGTTTGAATTCAGAATCTGAAAAATGGTTTAATTTCTGATATCTCATGACATTTATATGGGGATAGTTTTTACTTTCGCAAGAGGTCTATTTAATATGTTTAGTTTGTATGTTAATTAAAACTTAACAGTGGTGGATTATCAATCAGATATTAAATAATAGATAACTAGTTAACATTATTTATTTTTTGTGTTACTTTAATCAAAAGAATATAATATAACCACACTATGATGATACCATATCAAATTCGAGCAACGTTGTTGCAGATGGAACCGAGTTTAGATGCGAACTGGGAGGAGCTCTTAGCGAATATTTTCGAAGGGGCTGACATCGACGTTCGTGAAGAAATTGATCGTCAAATTTTAAAACCTAAAGAAATTCAATGGAATCGCGTCACGAATAGCTTTGATTATCGGGTAACCAATTCTCTTGCTATCCTAAAGCATAGCTTTGCTAGCGAACGTATGCGTTCGATTGCCACAAAATTAAGTCATTCCATCAATTGGCTTAAAAATATTACTGATCCTATTCAAATTGCAGATTATTTAGAAAATGCCTTGCACCAAATTGATCAAATTCCAGTAGAGGATGATCTTAAGTTGCAGCGTGAAAAAATGATGATGCGTCGCGTCTATCTTCAAGATGTTGCAAAATTAATTCGAACAATAGACATTGATCCTCCAGGCGGTGTTCGTGGTTTAACGCCGAACCAAATTAAAAGCTTTATTGTTGAGGTCTACATTAAGCAACAATTGTTGGGGTATTGGTTTAAACCCTTACTTGCTCGATCTTCAGCAATGATGGATCACCCATTTTTTAAATTTTGGTTGTTAAAAGAGCAGTCTGTACGCCGTTTTGATATTGTTAAGACTTCCGAATATCTATTTATTATTGCTCCAGTCAGTAATTTTGAAAATAATCCTTATTCGATTCGTCGATTCTTGTTTGAAGATTTTCTTGATTATAACGAACAAATTTTTCTGAATGGTATTGTCTTAGACATGAGTCGTTATACCGAAAAAGGTTACATCGACGAATTTACCAAGCAAGTTCAAATGATGATCACGGTACAGCATCAAGTACATAAAGACGTGATCTTAATCGTTCAAGAGTTTGAAGAATTAGCTGAGAGAAAATTGATTCCAATGCTGACGCAAACGATTGGAACGGGTGGAGGTAAAAACTCAGATGTTGTTGCAAAACAACATATTCGTAAGTTTGAATCTATATTGACCAATGATCTTTTGACTCCTTTACATGATGCACTACGTAATCACATTTCCCATTTAGAAGAATACCAATACCTATTTGTCAGTATTCATCGTATATTTTCCGATATTTTGGCGCATTATAAAGACTTCAAAGAACAACCTGCTTTGTTCTTTAACCATACCATTCAATTGTTTGAATATCAGTTGTTAGCTTATGTTAAGTTACTCGAAAAGCGCAAAGAAGAAATCTTTGTTCCGATGAATATCTATGAATGGAAGGTGATGAATGATCGTTCCGAACAACCTATTCTGACCCTACAAAAAGACTTAACTCGTCACATTCAAGATTATCGAGAGACAACACTCTACATTGGCCGTTTAAAGAAAGAGCAAGCTGAAGTGCAAGGTTCTTTTATGAAGCGTATGATGCGAGGCGATAAATTAGATAAAGAACTTCAGCAAGTTTCACATGCCGCGATTCGAATAAAAAAACAGGCTTATTTAGATATTTTGAGTATTCCTAAAAACTTTCGTAAATATTCTGTGTTTATCGAATTTGAAAGTTTCACAGCGACCAGTGAGTTAGAGCGTCATTATGCATTTCCTTCGGGTGATAATGGCGTCACACGCCTACCTCTTTTGGTCAAAATTCCTGAAAACCTAGAACATTTTAATCTGGAAGAGCTGAATAACTCGATTAGCTATGATTTGAGATTTTCCCCCGCGGGCTAAATAACGGATTTACTTCAAATACTTTAGGTGCTTTAGTTACCATATTGAGTTGAATTTGTTTGATATTTAAGGGAATTCTAAGATCATTTTTTTGCAAAATGATCTTATTTGCTTTTTAAATTGATAATAAATTCAAGGTAATATTTAAGCGAATCAAATTAAAAAAGAAACTCTTGCAAATTAAAACGTAGTTTTGATTTCAACTCTTAGATAATTCCATTACAATTGTTGGGTTTAAGAATTTAATGCCTAGACATATAAACTAGAGGAAGTATCTGTGAGCAAAGACACAATCGTTGCCCTACATGCAGAGCACCAAGGTCGCTGGAAAAACCGTGAAGAACTTGCGGAACGTATGATTTCCCTATTGGGTCAGTTATACCGTGAAAAAAATATCGTAGCGTCTGTTTATGGTCGCTCGTTAATCAATCGTTCAGTGATTCAAATCCTTAAGGCTCACCGCCGTACACGTGTTATGGATGTTGAACTTTCTGTTGTTCATACTTACCCAATTCTAGAAGCGTTGGCTAAAGTTGAGAACATTGGTTCTGCTGAAGTTGATCTAGGTAAACTTGCTGTTGAATATAAAGAAAAAGGCGGCGACATCGATGCATTCGTTGCTGATGCTGTTCAGTCTTTAGAAGGTAATGCTAAAACTGTAGCACACAGAGATGTTGTTCTTTACGGTTTTGGGCGTATTGGGCGTATCCTTGCACGTTTAATCATTAGCCAATCTGGTTTGGGTCGTGGTTTAAACTTGAAGGCAATTGTTGTGCGTAAATCATCTGATGGTGATTTGGAAAAACGTGCTTCTCTTTTACGTCGTGATTCTATTCACGGTCCATTTGCAGGCACGATTTCTGTAGATGAAGAGAATGAAGCAATTATTGCAAATGGTAACTTCATTAAAGTGATCTATGCGTCTAATCCTTCAGAAGTGGATTACACTGCATATGGTATTAATAATGCACTTGTGATTGATAATACGGGTAAATGGCGTGATTCAGAAGGTCTTGCTCAACACCTTAAATGTCCAGGTGCTGCACGTGTGATTTTGACTGCGCCTGGTAAAGGTGACATGAAGAACGTTGTCTTTGGTGTGAACCAAGCTGACATTCTTGATGAAGATCAAATCATCTCTGCTGCAAGTTGCACAACCAATGCAATCACACCAACACTTAAAGTATTGCATGATAAATACACAGTGTTAAATGGTCATGTCGAAACAGTTCACTCGTTTACAAATGACCAAAACTTGATCGACAACTACCATAAAGCGGACCGTCGTGGTCGTGCTGCTACTTTGAATATGGTGATTACTGAGACTGGTGCTGCTAAAGCAGTGGCTAAAGCACTTCCAGCACTTCAAGGTAAATTGACAGGTAACTCTGTTCGTGTACCGACACCAAACGTATCACTTGCGATTCTTAACTTAACCTTAGATAAAGAAGTAGATCGTGAAGAAGTAAACGAATATATTCGTCAAATTTCAATTGGTTCTAGCCTTCAAGGTCAAATTGGTTATACCAACTCGACTGAAGTGGTATCGTCTGATTTTATCGGTTCGCGTACTGCGGGTGTATTTGATGCGCAAGCGACAATTGCATCGGGTAACCGTTTAACAGCCTATGTTTGGTACGATAACGAAGTCGGTTATAGCTGCCAAGTATTACGTATTGCAGAACAAATGGGCGGCGTAAGCTATCCAAAAGTTCCAGCAGAAAAAACTGCTTAATATGTGACCTATAAAAAAAGAGCTTCGATGGAAGCTCTTTTTTTGACTTATAATGACAAGAAAATAATATAAATAGACATAAACTTGAAAGAATAAAATCATTAAATTACACAATAGCGTATACAATTCTCATAATATGAGAATTGTATGAAATAAAAATAATAGTCACATAAGGATTATGCATTGCAATTAAAACATGTGCTCAGTGGATTGGCATTCATTGTGATCGCGACAATATGTGGAGTGCTCATGGCAATATGGGTGTTTAAGCACTTTAACATCTATATTCCCTTGGAAAATCAAAATGTCAGTATTGATTTACAAGAGCCTTTAGAAGCCAAAGTAAAAATTCACGATGCACTGGATGTCGATGTGACTGGGCGAGTAAATGCGTCAATTCCGATTAAAGAAACTCTAAATATCCCTTTAAAGCAAACACTGAATCCAACGGTGTACTTTGACAATCAAGTGCCGATTAAAACCATGATCCCTGTACGTGAAAATCTCACCATTCAGCAAGATATGTTTGTCGATACTAAAGTGAAGGTGAGGGTGTTGGGCAAAGATATTAGCTTGCCTTTAAAAGGTAATATCCCGATTAACCTGAATGTACCAATTAAAATGGATGTGCCTTTGGAGCAAATGATTCATCTTAAATTTAATGCACCCGTTGAGACGGTTTTAAAAGAAAATTTAATTGTGCCATTGGATGCAACGCTGAAAACCAATATTCCCATTAAAGGTCATTTAAATGTACCCATAAAAACTGCACTTAATGCATCGGTAGATGTTCAAAATACTTTGCCTGTGGTGATTGAAAAAGGCGATTTAAAAATTCCTCTAAACTCAGTTAAACTTTTTAAATCCCAGCAAAAAGAAGTAGTAGCATCAAAACCACCTGTGATCAACGATACAAAAAATAAAAATGAAATAAAGCAAATTCAAAATCAGACAAATCAAACAAATGAGTCAAAGACTATAAGTTCAAAAAATTTGCCTGAAAAGGTTGCCCAATAATGGTTTTTTATCGGTCAATTAAAGTTTGGGTAATCATTTTTTTGATCATTACTGGTCTAGTCGCAGTTTTATTTTGGTTATATTTAAATATCCAAGCTTCGATGCATGTTACAGCAAAGGATTCTAAGATTAGATTACCAGCGTCTTTGCCTGTAAAAATTGATGTTGGAAATTTCTTGGAAACGCAAAGTATCGGGCGACTTAATACTCAAATTGATTTAGATCGTAAAGTGAATATCGACTTAAAAGGCAAATATCTCGCCAATTTAAAATTTGTGGTTGAGGTTCCTGTCGCAGTGGATGTGGATTATAAAACCAATATTGTGATTGATCAGACAATGCCTTTAAGTACGACTTCTGATTTGGTTTTTCCACAAAGATTTATGCCGAAATTGCCTTTAAATTTGGATATTCCTGTGAAGTTAGAGGTGCCATTTCACTTGAAAAGGCAGTATACGGTTCCTATTCAGATCTCTTTTGATGGACTGGTTTATCTTGATTTGAATGAAAAACTGCAATTAGCGGTTAAACATCAATTTAATCCTGTATTGAATGTCAATGATCCAATGACGATGGAACGTATTTCTAGTTTTAATGCCACAATGACCAATACAGTGCAAAACACAAAAGCCAACTTAGAATTGAAAATGGATTTGCCGCTTAAAAATATCCATCCATAAAGAAGCGTTGAAGTTTAAACTTCAACGCTTAGTGACAACTATGTGTTGCTAGAGAGCAAGGTGAAGTTCTAGCTCAATCACTTAAATTGAAGTATTCAACGTATGCTTCACCTGTTCTTGAATGGTGGTGCTTTTACGTCCAATCAATTGCTCTAAGTCATGTCGATCGCTAAACATTGCACCAGTCTGTGTTTGTACATCTGCATCAACAATGACATCAACGAGTCCTGCTGGTAAGCCTGCTTTAATCAATGCTTGATGATATTGTTCAGACGCTAAATTTTGATATTGAACTTTTTTACCAGAGGTGTCGGAAATCACCTGAGCTAACTCACTCAATATAAATGAGGTAGAACCCGCTAATTCGTAAGTCTTATTTTTGTGGCCTTCATTGGTGAGTACTGTTGCAGCTGCTTCGGCATAGTCTTTACGCGATGCTGAACTGATTTTTCCATCGTTTGCTGCACCATAGAGCACACCAGATTCGATGGCATGGCTCAAACCTGCAAGATAGTTTTCTGTGTACCAGTTATTTCTTAAAAAGGTATAATCTGAACCGCTTGCTTTAATGAGTGCTTCGGTTTCACGATGCTCTTGAGAAAGTCCAAGAGGTGAAGTATCTGCATTTAATAAACTGGTATACGCAATATAAGGGACTTGGCTTTGTTGCGCTGCTTTAATCACTGCTTGATGTTGAGGTGTACGTCGCCCAACTTCATTTGCAGAAATCAGTAATAATTTATCAATGCCTTCTAAAGCAGGTGCAAGTGTTTTAGCATCATCATAATCAAAATGACGGACTTCAATCCCTTGATCTTCTAAGTTCTGTGCCTTATTGGGATCGCGTACTAAAGCAACGATATTTTGCGGATTGGTTTTAGCCAAAAGTGTTTGAATCACGTGTTGACCTAATTGACCTGTAGCGCCAGTAATTGCAATTTTCATTCTATTCTCCACTGTTATTGATGAATTAATCGACTTGATGGAATAAGCATAATCTGTTAACTTACTAAATGTAAGTACGTACCAAAAAGTAAGTATTCAATAATTTTGTTAAGGTGTGTCATGGTTAGTCAGTATGGTCAAAGCGAATTAGTTGGGCAGGTGCTATCAAATGCATGTCCATCTCGTGAAATATTGGAGCACCTCACCACAAAGTGGTCGGTACTTGTCTTGAGATGTTTGAGTGAAGGCGTGCATCGTTTTAGTGAATTGAAACAGCGCATAGAAGGTATCAGTGAAAAAATGTTGGCGCAGACGCTTAAAACCTTGGAAAGTGATGGATTTGTGATTCGAACGGTTTATCCTGTTGTACCACCAAAAGTTGAATATCAACTCACGATCATGGGCTCTCAAGCATCGAATAAAATGACGGAATTGGTGGGTTGGATTGAACGAAATTTGCCTGAGATTTTAGAAAATAAAGAGGCACTACAAGCTCGGAAGTAGATTGTTATTCTATGTCTTGATATTTGTGATTAAAAAATGCCTTACTTAACCCGAATAAATCAAAACTAATGTAATTGTTATGAACCTAATTGTGAAAGAGAAATATGCTGATGGAGCTATTTCTCTTACACTTGAAATCATTGTAAGGCTACTTTTTCGGCATCCATTTAAAATCTAAACGATCAATCAGTAAAATTCCAATCGCGAAAATCAAACCAAGTGCTACACAACCAATCCATT
Source organism: Acinetobacter sp. CY73 (assembly GCF_059515865.1). Taxonomy (NCBI): domain Bacteria; kingdom Pseudomonadati; phylum Pseudomonadota; class Gammaproteobacteria; order Moraxellales; family Moraxellaceae; genus Acinetobacter; species Acinetobacter sp. CY73. Next base: position 7,284 of record NZ_JCAKMZ010000037.1, read on the forward strand.
GCCAATGTTCCCATGCATAAACAGCACCCAGCGAGCCTAAGGCAGCACCTGAGAAATAGATGGTCATATAAACTGCATTGATACGAGATCTGGCTTTAGCATCAAGGCGATAAACTAGATTTTGATTCAGCACATGAAAAGCAGTTAATCCAAAATAACTCATCAAAACACCAATGGCATAAATCCAAATATTTTGCTGAGCGAAAAATAAAGGAATGCAAGATAACAGCATCAGTGAAATACAAAGCTTAGCAACAAAATTCTCTTTGCCTCGTCCAACGGTTTTACCTGACCAACTTGAAGAATAAATGCCAATAATGCCGAGTAAACCAAACAGGCCAATTTCAAAATCATTAAAAAAGTAGGGTGCTGAACCCAATACAAAGGTCATTGAGGTAAAAACCATGGATAAAACACCAAAACCGAGTGCGCCCGCACAGGCTCGACGAATTAAATGTGGATTATGGCGTGCAAGAGTAAAGAGTGATTGGTAAATGCTGGAAATATTTAAGTTTGGCTGTGCTTGAGTATTAGGCAGTTTTCGCCACATCAGTATTGCGAATAATAAGGTAATGACCCCGCTACTCAAATACACACCTTGCCATGACCAATAGGTTGAGACAAAGCCAGCAAATGTGCGGGATAAAATAATTCCCAGCACCAAGCCGCTCATCAGCTTTCCAACGATTGCAGCGCTTGACTCAAGTGGACTAATAGATGATGCAAATGGAATCAGGACTTGTGCAGAAATTGCCCCAAACGTTGCACAAAGGGTAAAAATATACAGGCTTGATAGAGTTGAACTGAATGACAGGAGAATTTGAGATATTCCAGCAAACACCATTAAGCTCACGATAAGTTTACGTTTATTGAGTAAATCTCCTAAGGGCACTAAGAGCAATAGCCCTAAGCCGTACCCAATTTGAGCAATCACAACAGCAAAACCCGCTTGGCTAGACGTAATATTTAAACTTTTTGCAATCGAGTAAATCAACGGCTGATTAAAATAGGCTGATCCAGCACAAAGCCCACAAGCCACTGACATAAGTAAGACAAATTGTGAGGACAATGCAGAGGGTTGTGTAGTCGAGGAATTCCGTTCCATTTTGATCATCTTGACTAAATATTGGGTGGCTTACTATAGGTAGTTCAATCCTAATTCAGAAATAACTAAAAACGCTGATATAAACGCTAAAATCTATAGGTTTGGATAATAGAATAAATATGAGTGATGGATTTTTACACGATTCCTTTATCTTTGAAAGAAATATTCAAAAAGTGGATGTGCTTTATGGAATAGTCAGTAAATATAGTCGAGAAATTCTTTAAAATATGGCAGAATATGCGGTTTTAAAGTATTTAGAGGATTGGCAGCATGCGCTTTGTTGATGAAGCAGTCATTACCGTAGAGGCTGGCGACGGTGGCAATGGCGTAGCCAGTTTTCGCCGTGAAAAATTCGTACCATTTGGTGGTCCAGATGGTGGTGATGGTGGACGTGGCGGTAACGTATTTGTTCAAGCCGACGAAAACACAAGCACTCTTGTAGATTATCGTTATACCCGTCGTTTTCGTGCGGAACGCGCTAAAAATGGCCGTGGAGCGAACTGTTCGGGTCGTGGCGGTGATGACACTGTATTATTGGTTCCAGTGGGAACAACCATTGTAGACACAGAGTCTGGCGATATCATTGGTGATCTAGTGACAGCTGGTCAGCGTGTCATGGTTGCCGCTGGTGGTGAAGGTGGTTTAGGGAATACTCACTTTAAATCATCGACCAACCGTTCACCGCGTAAATGTACCCATGGTACAAAAGGTGAATTCCGTGAAATTCGCTTAGAACTCAAAGTTCTTGCGGACGTTGGTTTGTTGGGTATGCCGAATGCAGGTAAATCAACGTTTATTCGTGCTGTTTCAGCTGCAAAACCAAAAGTGGCAGACTATCCATTTACAACCATGGTGCCTAACTTAGGTGTGGTTGATGCAGATAGCCATCGTTCATTTGTCATGGCGGATATTCCAGGACTGATCGAAGGTGCTTCGGATGGAGCAGGTTTAGGTATTCGCTTCCTCAAGCATTTGGCGCGTACGCGTATCTTGCTTCATATTGTTGATGTTCAACCGATTGATGGTTCAGACCCTGCTTACAATGCAAAAGCAATTTTAGCTGAACTGAATAAATTCTCTCCGACATTATCCAAACTTCCGATTGTATTGGTGTTGAACAAAGTTGATCAGTTAGAAGAAGCGACGCGTGAAGAATGGTGTCAACATCTTTTGACTGAAATGCAATGGGAAGGTCCAGTATTCCGTACTTCAGGTTTAATGTCTGAAGGCACGAAAGAAGTTGTGTATTACTTGATGGATCAAATCGAACAACAACGTGAACGTGAAGTTGAAGATCCTGAATATGCAGCAGAAATGAAAGCGTTCCGTGATCAGCTCGAAGCTGAGACGCGTGAACAAACGATTGCTGCAAAAGAAGCTTATCGTGAAATGCGTCGTCAACAACGTCTTGCAGGAATGCTAGAAGAAGATGATGTTGATGAAGATGAAGACGGCGAAGATGAAGCAGAATCGTATTACGTACGATAATCTCTAAAAGAGTCTGAGGACAAAATGATCGAAGTGGTAGATGGACAGCGGCAGCTCAAGGCTTGCAAACGTATCGTTGTTAAAATCGGATCTTCTTTACTCACAGCAAATGGAAAAGGTTTAGATATTGCAGCGATTTCGCATTGGGCGAAGCAAATTGCAGATCTTCACAATGCAGGACATGAGATTATTCTCGTGTCTTCAGGTGCTGTGGCTGAAGGGATGGTTCGCATGAAACTTGAGCATCGACCCACCGATCTACCCAGTCTTCAGGCGTGTGCAGCTATTGGTCAAATGGGATTGATTCACACTTGGTCGAGTGTTTTGGAAAAGCATTCCATACAAACGGCTCAAGTATTATTGACCCATGATGATTTGGCTGATCGTCGACGTTATTTAAACTCTTGCGATGCACTTCAAAATCTTATTGATTGGAAAGTGATACCGGTTATCAATGAAAATGACACTGTTTCGACAGATGAAATTCGTTTTGGTGACAATGACACGCTTGCTGCGATGGTTGCTGGTCAGGTTCATGCAGACTTATTGATTATCCTCACGGATCAAGAAGGTATGTTTGACTCTGATCCACGTTCAAACCCGAATGCCAAATTATTCTCAACCGTTCGTGCGCTTGATGAAAGTCTATTTGATATGGCGGGTGGTGGTGGTAAATTCGGTCGAGGTGGTATGCTCACTAAGGTTCGTGCTGCTCGTTTAGCTGCAAAATCAGGTTGTCCAACACTGATTGCAAGTGGTGATAGTGATCACGTACTTTCACGGTTAATGGCGGGTGAAATGCTTGGTACATTGTTCATTACTGACAATGACCGTATCACAGCGCATCAGCAGTGGTTAGCCGCGCATTTACAAACAGCTGGACGATTAATTCTTGACGATGGTGCAGTGAAAGCCATTAAAGAAAATCATCGGAGCTTATTGCCTGTTGGTGTGAAAGCAGTTGAAGGACATTTCGAACGTGGTGATGTGGTTGAATGTGTCGATCAACAAGGTGGACGTGTTGCCGTTGGTCGTGTCAACTTTAGTTCTCGTTCGGCGGATATTGTGAAAGGTCTGCCTTCTGATAAAGTTCATCAGGTATTGGGTGAAGCGCGTTCATTAGAAATGATCCACCGCAATCATATGGCGATTTACTAATTTTATTGATTAAGAAGATTGATTTGTTTTGATTAAAAAAGCTCGCTTAGGCGAGCTTTTTTAATGGTTGAATGATAGGGAGAATCTGATCTTTACCGACCATATAAGTATAGTCAGCCAGACTAAACATCTCTAAATCTTCGTGTGAGTTCCCATAAGCATAAATAGCCTCATATTGATCAAGATGATAATGTTCTAAGACACGAATTTTCTTCTGTTCGCGACTACAGTCAGGTGTTGAAAATAAGCCTGTAAATACGCCATCTTTAACTTCAGCTTCGGTACAGATTAGATTTACACCAAGTAGCTCTGCGATGTCCTTTAAATATAAATCAACAGATGCGGAGACAATCACGACATCATCGTTATTATGTTTATGTTTTAACAGTTGCCGATAGATTTGTTGATCCAAGCTATTACGAAGTTGATGCGAATATTCTAGTGCTAAATCAAGTAATTGTTGCGTTGGCATATCTGCGAACATGGCTTTAAACAAACGAGGGCGCATCGAATCAGCAGGATATATATTCAAGAAATACGCTTGAATCCAAGGCAAAATTTTGATGCCTTGTTTCACAATATGTCTTTTCTTTAAAGCGTAAAAAATGAAACCCGTGAAGCTATCTTTGCAACACAAAGTCCCATCAAAATCAAACAAGGCTAAGTTTTTATTCTTTGCGCTTTCTGCATACATGTTTGATATCTTCCATTTACACGAGTTGCAAACCAATTGGTATTATAATCACGACTTAGCTTTGGTCCTGAAATAACAACTTCAGGCATGATTGCATAGAAATCCTTTTTCTTAGTGTCTTTTAGATATAACTCTTTAACCGCTTTGTAGGTCGCTGTTTCTTCAAATTCATCGTCTTTTTCATGTTTTAAATCCGAGCGAATTTGCTTTGGTGTAATTAAAACATTATGCGCTGCGAAAAGGTTAATTAGTTCACGCTCAGATGAGCTTTTTTCTGGTCTTGGATTGCCATTCTTCCCATACAGTAATAAATCGCCATCTAATGTCAGTTCGGTTTTAGTGAGTGAATTAATCTTGCTTTGGAAGGCTGCATTACGACTTGAATAACGTCCTGAGTTATAGTCCGCAAAACGATATAATGGCTTATCATAATCAGCTGGGTACATCATTAAGCGATGGATACCATAATATAATCCGCCATAGCGGGTATACATATCTGTCCGAAGCTCAGCAATACTCCCACTTTGACGTTTATGTTCTTTGGCATAGCTGATATGAACTTGCATTGAACCTAAAGTTGTAATCGGATTGAGTTTTTCACCGATATCTTGACCGACAAGCTTGGCAGCACCTGTCAGCGCACTCACGTGATAATGTTTTGCCATATAGGCAAAAATTTCACGATAAAGCTCATCTAGCTCTTTTTCAGTCTTTACCTTTGCCATTTGTTTCAAATAGTTATTTTCTGGCGTAGGTTGGTTTTTTAAAACATCTTGGAAATAGTTGGCAACAGTGCCACCAATATTCTCTCCAAGTTTATCTTTAAATTTCTCATCAAAGCGATCTTGAACTTCTTTTACCGCCTTTTGACCCAGACCGGGTACGGTAGGGTTGGCTACGAAATTCGATTCCTGATCGACGACAGCGACAATGGTGCAGACATTTTCTTTATTTTGTGGAATACCCAATTGTTCGGTGATATCGAAAATATCCTTCGCCCATAAATCACGCTCACTGACGCGAGTGGGGATCACTTTTGTGATTTGTTCAATATTTAAGTGCTTTTCTTCATCATCCCACCAAGAACCATTGCCACATCCAGTCAACAAGAGACTTGTCGATAAAAGCGCAATCGCGTGAACAATAGGTGAAGGGTGAAAACTTTTTTTCATAGCGTAAAACACGTTCATAAATGGGTGAGCCGAAAAGGCGGATGGAGTATACTATGGCAGTCAAAAAATGTATGAATATATATGTATATTGGTCCGTATCAACTGTCAAATAATTTAATTGTTGCTCCTATGGCAGGAGTTACTGATCGTCCGTTTAGAACCTTGTGCAAATACTTTGGTGCGGGGCATGCGGTCAGTGAAATGATGACGTCTGATCAGACTTTACGAATGAGTAAAAAGAGTTTGTATCGGGCCAACTTTGATGGTGAGTTGGCACCCATTTCAGCACAAATTGCAGGATCTGAACCTGAAGAGCTTGCTCAAGCTGCACGGTATCAAGTATCAAATGGTGCTCAAATTGTTGATATCAATATGGGCTGTCCAGCAAAAAAAGTATGCAGTAAATTGGCAGGCTCTGCATTATTAAAAGATGAAGATTTAGTTGCACGAATTTTAGATGCTGTGGTCGCTGCCGTAGATGTGCCTGTCACTTTAAAGACCCGATTGGGTTATTTGAATGGTCAAGAAAATATCATCCGTGTGGCTAAGCGTGCTGAAGAAGCGGGAATTGCTGCATTGGCACTGCATGGTCGTACTCGTGAAGATATGTATTTAAATACAGCACGTTATAGCCTGATTAAAGAAGTGAAGTCTCTCATTGATATTCCTGTGATTGCCAATGGTGATATTGATAGCCCTGAAAAAGCCAAATATGTATTGGACTACACAGGTGCAGATGCAGTCATGATTGGTCGTGCAGCTCAAGGTCGACCTTGGATTTTTAGAGAAATTGCCCATTATTTGAAAACAGGTGAGCATTTAGACGCACCTTCAATTCAAGAGGTGAAAGATGTTCTTTTAGGACACCTTTCAGAACTTTATGAATTTTATGGTGAATACTCAGGTTGTCGAATCGCGCGTAAACATATTGCTTGGTATACGCGAGGACTCCATTCAAGTAATGAGTTTCGTCAATCGATGTACAAAGTTGAAAGTACTGTTGATCAAGCCAAAGTTGTAGAAAATTATTTCAACTTGCTACTGGATCAAGGCAGTAACATGAATGATGTTCAAGTCGAAAAATTAAATTTATTAGAGGTTTAATTTTCTATAAAATCTTTATGAGAATTGATTTGTTTGAACGAAATTAAATTCCCATTTTGAATAAATGATGTCTATCTTTAATCAAAATGGGTAGTTGCATTTAATTTGAAATTAATCGTAGTGATTCATTTCTAAGACCAATTGATTCATCAAGTCTTGTGCTTCTATTTCACGAATCTGACACACATTTGAACCTGCCCAAAATGCGCCAAACTCAGTATTTTTCGCCTTAACAGCGGCTGCATTAAGCTGTTTTCCGAGATCATAAGCATATGGATAGGGTGCAACATCCACACGTTCAGGTAGATCTACAAGTTTCATCCAGTCATTTAAAATTCCACGCGCGGGTCGTCCACTAATGCTTGATGTTATTTGTGTAATTGGGTGGTCGAATAGGGCTTTACGATACGCTGCATTGGCACTTGATGATTTACATTGTACAAAGGCGGTTCCCATTTGAACTGCAGCAGCGCCCAAACTTAAGAAATATTGAGCTTGAAAACCATTCATAATGCCACCGGCTGCGATAATAGGGCATTGACAATGTGATGTGAGCAAGCGAACTAAATCGGCAGTTTTAATGCCACTATCAATATTCTGATTGAATATTCCTCGATGTCCACCTGCCTCAATGCCTTGAGCAATAATAAAATCAATACCCGCAGCTTCAATCGCTAAAGCTTCAGCTAAGTTAGTTGCCGAAACCATCGTGATAATTCCAGCATTTTTCAACGCTTCAATTTGATGTGCTTTGGGAATGCCAAAATGAAAGCTGACAGCTTTAGGTTGTGTTTCCAAAACTAAATTTAAAAAATCATCATTATCCGAAAAGCTTGGATAAATACAGTCTAATTTTTGAGGCGGGGTAGCATCATATTTTTCAAATAGTGGCTTCAGGTGATCGATCCAAATTTGATTTTGTGTTTCGTTTGGAGTCACTGATTCATGACAAAAGAAATTGAGTTGAAAGGGTTGATCCGTTAATGTCTGTGTTTCTAAAATTTGCTGACGAGCAGACTCAACACTGGCCGCACCTAGACCGAGTGACCCGAGTCCTCCTTGATTAGAGACTTCCGCTGCTAAAGTCGGTGTGGAGACACCTGCCATAGGGGCTAAAAAAATAGGATGTTTGATACCAAGTATTTCTAAAACAGACATAAGGGCGCTCCTTGTTTTAGTCAATTTGCCTAAGCTTGGATGACTAAGCAAATTATTTTCATTATTTTATTCATAAATGGATCATCTATTTTTATTTTGAGTGATTCAGATCTTTCAACTAAAATTTTTTTATCAACCTTCATAAAATCTAAATTCAAAAAAATAATACGACAGCATATGTCGTGTTATTGATAACCGACATCTAAGAAAAGCTTAAACCTTTTATAATGCTTTGGTTACTCCTTACAGAGATGTGCTTCATGTCAGATCGTATCCGTGAAAAACTTCAAATTTTAGCTGATGCTGCAAAGTATGATGTTTCGTGCTCATCGAGTGGTAGTAATCGTAAGAATAAAGATAAAGGTCTAGGCAATACAGGATCAGGCATCTGTCACAGTTACACTGAAGATGGTCGTTGTGTTTCGTTGCTTAAAATTCTTTTTTCAAATGTGTGTATTTTTGATTGCTCTTATTGTGTGTCTCGCCGTTCCAATGATATTCAGCGTGCTGCTTTTACGGTTCAAGAAGTGGTCGATTTAACGATTAACTTTTATCGACGTAATTATATAGAAGGGCTATTTTTAAGCTCAGGGATTTTTAAATCAGCCGATTTTACGATGGAGCGCATGCTTCAAGTGGTGAAAAAGCTACGTCTTGAAGAGAACTTTAATGGCTACATCCATTTAAAAACTATTCCAGGAGCTTCTCAGGAAATTATTCATGAAGCAGGTCTGTACGTAGACCGTATGAGTATTAATCTGGAAATGCCGACAGAAGTGGGGTTGGTTAAATTTGCGCCAGAAAAATCGCATGCAGAAGTTCAAAAAGATTTGGGTATTGTGCGAGATCGTTTGATTCAATTTAAAGATGAACGAAAATTGATTAAATCTGTGCCTAAGTTTGTGCCTGCAGGGCAAACCACGCAAATGGTGGTTGGTGCAGACAACGAGACCGATCAGGATGTGATCCTGATGGCAGATCGTCACTATAAAGAGTTTAAGCTAAAGCGTGTCTATTACTCAGGTTATATTCCAATTAATACAGAGGAAAAAGCTCTGCCTGCTGTGGGTACAGCACCGCCATTGTTGCGTGAAAATCGTCTTTACCAGTCAGATTGGCTTATGCGTTTTTATGGTTTTGAAGCCAATGAAATTGTCAATAATCAACATCCAAATTTGGATTTAGAGGTAGACCCTAAACTCAGTTGGGCTTTGAGAAATCCTGAGCAATTTCCAGTTGACATCAACAAAGCAGATTATCGAATGATCTTACGTGTACCGGGTATTGGTGTACGTTCTGCGAAGAAAATTGTGAGTGCGCGTCGTTTTGGTCAGATTCATATTGATCAATTAAAACGAATGGGCGTTGCATACAATCGAGCACAACATTTTATTCGTTGTGCAGATACACCTCAGTTCATTAAAGATTTAATGCCAAGTCAAATTCGTCATCAAATATTACAGGCTGGGCAATCTAAATATACGTCGCAACTTTCGCCGCAACTCGGCTTTGGTTTTTAACTTGAATTTAAGTGAACTGGATTAGTGATGGCACGTTATGTATTCGATGGCACGATGACGGGATTACTGTGTTGTGTATATCGGGCTTTTCAATTTAAAGAGTTTGAGGTTGCGGTTTTTTCGAATGCGCATACTTCAGAGCAAGATTCGAGTTTAATTCAATCAGGTTTATTTGATGAATTTGTACATGTGGAATCGAATGATGAACATGCACAACGGGTGTGGCAAGGTTTAAAACAAAAAGTCTCTGAAAATGGTATACGCAATTTTTATTACTCATTTTTATCAGAACAACAAGTCGCATTTCAGCATTTATTTAACTTTAGTATCTATGTTTTTCAATCCTCTAAACCTGTAGATCGAGACTATGGTCATCGAGATGTTTTAGGTATTGCGCAGTGGGCGAAGCAAGTGGGGCGTGAAAAGCATCGAATGGAAGCCTTTGTCCGTTTTAAAAAGTGTAAGGATGGATTATTTCTGAGTTTAGTGAAACCTGATTTTAATGTTTTACCACTAATTGAGCGTCACTTTAAAAATCGTTATCAAGATCAACAATGGTTAATTTATGATGAAGCTCGTCATTTTGGGATTTATTATGATCTTAAAAAAGTACACCAAGTTCAGATGAATGCACACACCATTGATACTAATTTGCAGATTGGGATGAGCCAAAGTTTTAGTATCGAACTGGATGATGAAGAGGTTTTATATGATCAGCTTTGGAAAGATTATTTTAGAAGCGTCAATATTGAAGCCCGTAAGAATGCCAAACTTCATATTCAATATGTGCCGAAGCGATATTGGCGTTATATGAATGAAAAAACTGTTTAATTTATTGATTTTTAATATATTAATGTTTATATTTTAATCTTTTAAGGGGCTTGTATGATTAAAATTATTCTTGTATTAACGGCTTTATTCTCGGTGTCAACAACATTTGCTCATAGTGGCGGTACGGATAAAAATGGTTGCCATCGTGAATCAGCAACAGGGACGCGACATTGTCACTAAGTCATATTCAATCAGCATTAAAAAGCCTGTATGAAACAGGCTTTTTATTTTGAAATAGTGCGAAATCTTAACTTCTTACTGGATTAACAAGATGTTAATTTCTCAGGTTGTGGTTTTTCATTTGGAAAGAAAATAGGACGTAATTTAACGCCAACAGCATTACCTATAAATGCAAAAATCAACCATAGCCAACCGTGTAAGCTCCCTGATGCGATACCGCTAAAATAAGCACCGATATTACAACCATATGCTAAACGAGCGCCGTAACCAAGCATTAGTCCACCGATAATGGCTGCAATAATAGAGCGTTTAGGAATCTTTAAATTGGGTGCGAATTTTCCAGCTAAGCTCGCTGCAAGGAGTGCACCTAACATGATTCCAAAGTTCATCATCGAAGTAATATCGAACCATAAAGATTCTGCTAGGGCTTTGGCATTACTTGGTTTTTGCCAATAATCCCAAGCAGCAACATCGACACCGACCAAACTTACGGCTTTAGCCCCCCAAACAGCCAGTGCAGAAGTCACACCCCATGGTCGACCTGCTAAAGCTAAAGTCGCAAAGTTAAGTAGAGTCAAAATAATTCCACCCCAAATCAAAGGCCAAGGACCACGAATGAAACGTTTCCAACCTTGTTCTGAAGCTTGAGTTTCTATTTCAAGACTACCGTGACGTTTCTTTTCCATCACAACAGTGATCAATGCGATGACCGCAAATAAAACAAAATTCACAATCAAGGCAGGCACTACACCGAGTTGCTCAACAACAGATATCGGTGCTAAATGCGGGAGATCAAACCACCAATCTAAATGTGATGTTGCGATCACCGATCCGAGACAGAAGAAGATGAGCGTCACGATCATACGTGAACTACCACCACCCACTGTATAAAGCGTACCCGATGCGCAACCACCGCCCAGTTGCATACCGATCCCAAAGATAAAAGCACCAATGGCCACAGACATAGAAACTGGGTTTACATTACCTTTAACGGGATTGCCAAATAATTCTCCTGCACCCAATGCAGGAAAGAATAAAAGTACAGCTAAACCTAACATGATCATTTGAGCACGTAAGCCACGTCCACGACGTTCTTTTATAAAGACACGCCAACTTGATGTAAAACCAAAGGATGCATGGTACAAGGTCATACCCAGCGCGCCACCGATCAAGAAAAGTAAAGCTTGATTTAAGCCCACGAACTGATAAGCACCAATGGTCCCTGCGATAATCAAAAGTGTAGCAACCCAAATCGATGATTGAGATCGATTTGAACTAGAAGTCATAATGGACATAAAAGGAGAAGTGAAATTAAAAAAGTAATTTTAACGCAAATTCGAATTTTAGGGTCTTTGAATCGCATAGAATTTCAGAAGGATAATACAGGCTATGTGAACTATATCTATTTATATTTTATAACGATTATACAATATTTTTTTTATTGTTATGAGTAGTTGTCGTTATATTCATATTGCTAAAAATTAAAAAAATAATCATAGATTGTAAGCTGTGAGACGCTTGGCTTAAAACTCTGTCATAGCTAAAAAGACTTATAATAAAAATTAGATCTAGATTTTTCGGAATATGTATATATTATTTTTAGTGATTTAGGGAAAAATACATATCAAAATAGGACATTCTTATTAGACTAAAGGTTTAGTCATTTGATTTTTATTGCCAATTTTTTTTATTTAGAATTGCCAACCTAAGTTTTACTTATACTTTAAACATATTTGATGATGACACTGTTGTTATAAGTCGAAAGTTTAATTCTTATTATTTGATTTCATAAAAGGTTCTTCTATGGATATTCAAGTTGATGAGCAATCTCAACCACCCAAGAAGCAAAAATTTTACCAAATTCTTTATGTGCAAGTTATTTTTGCCATCATAGCGGGTGTATTGCTGGGTCACTTTATGCCAGAGTTTGGCGAGAGTCTAAAACCTCTAGGTGATGCTTTTATTAAGATCGTGAAAATGATCATTGCACCTGTTATTTTCTTAACAGTGGCTACTGGTATTGCTGGCATGACCAACATGGGGGCTGTAGGTCGTGTGACGGCAAGGGCGATGATTTACTTCTTGTTCTTCTCATCACTTGCTTTGGTTGTCGGTATGATCGTCGCTAACATTATTCAACCAGGTAAAGGTCTGAACATTGATCCTGCACTGCTTGAAGGTGATAAAGTCGCGACTTATGTTGAAAAAGCACATGATGCGTCAATTGTTGATTTCTTGTTGAATATCATTCCAAAGACTTTAATTAGTCCATTTGTCAGTGGTGATATTCTTCAAGTCTTGTTTGTTGCAGTGCTTTTTGGTTTGGCTGTTGCTGCAGTGGGTGAAAAAGGGAAACCTATTACCGACTTTATGAACAGTTTAACTGCTCCAGTATTCCATCTTGTCGGTATGCTCATGAAACTTGCACCAATTGGTGCGTTCGGTGCAATGGCATATACAATCGGTGCATTTGGTATCTCAAGTATTGGTAACTTATTACTTTTAATTGCGACTTTCTATATTACCTCTTTGCTCTTTATCTTGGTGATTTTAGGTGCAGTAGCACGTTATAACGGATTCTCAATTTTAGATTTGATTCGTTATATCAAAGATGAATTATGGTTAGTATTGGGTACAAGTTCTTCAGAAGCTGCATTGCCATCTTTGATGGATAAGATGGAAAAAGCGGGTTGTGAAAAATCTGTGGTCGGTTTAGTGATTCCGACAGGTTACTCGTTCAACTTAGATGGTACAAACATTTATATGACGATGGCTGCCTTATTCATCGCACAAGCGTGTAATATTGATTTGACGATTTGGCAACAAATCACCATTTTATTGGTTGCCATGATTAGCTCGAAAGGTGCTGCAGGTGTGACAGGGGCAGGCTTTATTACTTTGGCTGCAACACTATCCGTTATTCCAGCTCTTCCAGTTGCTGGTATGGCATTGATTCTCGGTATTGACCGTTTTATGTCTGAATGTCGTGCACTGACCAACTTAGTGGGTAATGCTTGTGCGGCGATTGTTGTTGCACGTTGGGATGGGGCATTAGACAAAGAACAGCTTGATGCTGCTTTGAAAAAACCTGAATCCGTTTAATTGGTTTAGTCTTTTATCGATCAAATCAAATTGCTAAAAAAAGAGCCTTCATTGAGGCTCTTTTTTTTAATTTAGATTCATTGAATTCACATTGGACTGACATCAAATAGTGAACCAATCCATGTAGAGCAGAGCATAGCGATGATTCCCCAAAGTGTTACCCTTAGACTGCCTTTAAGTATGGAGGTTCCTGCAAAATAACTAGATATTGCACCAAGCAGCATCAGCGATAAAATGCAGACAATCATAATCACCATTTGGATATTTTGTTCCGAGCTCAGCCATATGGAAATAAGCGGGAAGAATGCACCCAATGAGAATGATAAAGCTGAAGAAAAAGCAGCTTGGAGTGGTTTTGCCGAAGTAATATCGTTAATGCCAATCTCATCTCTTGCATGTGCATCCAAAGCATTATGCTCAGAAAGTTGAACGGCAACTTGATGTGCAAGCTCAGGAGTAAGTCCTCTGTTGATATAAATATGAGTCAGTTCTTTAAGTTCTAGTTCTGCATTGTGCTTCAGTTCATGAGCTTCGAATTTCAAATCAGCTTCTTCGATATCTGATTGTGATTGAACAGAAATATATTCGCCTGCAGCCATTGAAATCGCGCCTGAGATTAATCCAGCAACACAAGTAATTAAGAGGGTTTTGGATGAAGCTCCACTGGCTGCCATGCCTAAAACAAGGCTAGTGACCGAAATAATGCCATCGTTCGCACCCAATACTGATGCTCTTAACCAGCCAGCGCGATGCATATAATGTTGTTCGGCATGATGAGAATGTGACATAGGTAAATATTATTGGAGGGAATTGAACATAACATATTCAATTTATAGCTCATTTAGCAATCTATAATGCAAACTTTAATGAAAAAAATAGCCTCTAATTTAGAGGCTATTTTTAACTCAAAATACCATGAAATATTAGTTTTGAGCTTTTTCTTTTACATTGGCAGCACCTTGTTCAACTGCAGCAGCAGCTTCAGCGGTTGCATTTTTAGTTGCATCTACAGTTGTATCAGCAGCATTTGCAGTAGCAGTAGCCGCATGATCGGCAGCATTTGCAGTTGCGTCAGCTGCATTATCTACAGCAGTTGCAGTTGCGTTTGCAGCGTTCGCTGTTGCATCTTGAATATCAGCGCCAGCTTGATTTGCTGCATTTTCTAAATGTTCACCCGTTGTTGCGCCTGTTTCTGGGGCTTTCTCTTTATTACAACCAACCAAAGCAACAGTAGCAGCAAGACCTAAAGCAACAAGTAATTTATTCATTTTTTGTACCTTTATATCAGTATTATTTTGATCCAAAATTTTGGATGAAGTTAATATATACAAATTTTATAGGAAGTATGATTAAAAATTGTAAATGAATGAATACGTTAAATTAAAAAACCGATACATCTACAAAGATGTATCGGTCTAATGATTTACTCAAAAATCTTAAGATTACTGCCCAGAACGAATCATATAATCAAAAGCAGACAGAGACGCTTTTGCACCTTCACCCGTTGCAATGATGATTTGCTTATAAGGCACAGTGGTACAGTCACCCGCAGCAAACACACCTTTGACATTGGTTTCGTTGCGCTCGTTGATGATGATCTCACCACGATTGCTTAACTCAACCTTCGAGTCTTTTAAGAAATCCGTGTTTGGCAACAAACCAATTTGAACGAAGATCCCGGCAAGCTCTACAGTGTGCTCAACATCAGTTGTACGGTCTTTGTATTTTAGTGCTGTGACTTGTTTGCCATCACCGACCACTTCAGTCGATAAGGCATTTTTGATCACAGTGGTGTTCGGTAAGCTGTTCAATTTGTCTTGAAGTACTTGGTCCGCACGTAGTTTGGTATCAAACTCAACCAAGGTTACATGCTCAACAATACCCGCAAGGTCAATTGCCGCTTCTACACCCGAGTTACCCCCACCGATCACTGCAACACGTTTGCCTTTAAACAGTGGACCATCACAGTGTGGGCAGTACGCCACACCACGGGTACGGTATTCAGCTTCACCCGGTACATTCATCTCTCTCCAACGCGCACCTGTAGACAGGATCACGGTTTTCGATTCAAGTTTTGCACCATTTTCCAAAGTCACTTCAACATTACCGTAAGTGGTTTGGTCTGCACCCACAATCGATTTCACTCGTTGTAGATTCATGATGTCGACACCATACTCACGGACATGTGCTTCCATTTCAGCTGCAAACTTAGGACCTTGAGTCTTTTGAACTGACGTGAAGTTCTCAATGTCCATGGTATCCATCACTTGACCGCCCATGCGCTCAGCCACGATCCCAGTACGAATGCCTTTACGAGCCGCATAGATGGCTGCGGTATTGCCCGCAGGACCACCCCCAATCACCAATACATCAAAGGCTTCTTTGGCATTGAGCTTCTCCGCATCTTTCGCAGCAGCGTTGGTGTCTAACTTGGCAATGATTTCTTCCAAAGTCATACGCCCTTGACCGATGTGTGCGCCATCTTGGAACAACATTGGAACGGCCATGATTTTACGTTCTTCGACTTCGTCTTGGAAGAATGCACCATCAATCATGGTAGCTGTAGTGCCTGGGTTGTTGATCGCGATTAAGTTCAAGGCTTGAACCACGTCAGGACAGTTATGGCAGCTGAGTGATACAAACACATCAAAGTTTGATTTAATGCCTAAGTCTTTAATTTGAGCCAACACTTCATCAGAAACTTTCGGTGCATAACCAGAAACTTGTAGCAAGGCCAAGATCAAAGAGGTGAACTCATGACCCATTGGAAGACCCGCAAAGAATACACGTGGTTGTTCACCTACTTTTGCAATTCCGAAACTTGGTGCACGGCTGTTAGTTCCGTCAAAACGCGCAGTCACCAGTGCAGACAATGCCGCCACTTCTTCAACCAGTTCTTTAATTTGATTTGATTTATCTGTGCCATTTAAGGTTGCCACGATTTCAATTGGGCTTTCAAGGCGTTCAAGAAGTGTTTTGAGTTGTGCTGAAGTATTTTGATCTAACATTGCTAACGTCTCCAAAGGAGTAAATGTTTATTTGATAAATGAATCATAGCCAAATCTTATAAA
>NZ_JCAKMZ010000038.1:0-18150 GCF_059515865.1 Acinetobacter sp. CY73
GCTCTTTGGATGATAGATCACTTGCGCTTTGAGCGTATGTTTCTTCTTTTTACCACTGTAAAACTTACTCTGATTTTTTTTGGGGACGTTCTATTGAACATTCTGTTGCATCAATAATAACCCAATTAAAGTGTTCATCTGCTGTGGTGATAGATCGTTTTGGAAGCGTAAAACGCCTTGATTTCATCAACGCATCCTCAACCTTTTTTATGGTTCGATTCACGTTACTCTCAGCAATATGATAATGCGCCGCCAATTCTAGCTGAGTGTTGTAGTTTCTTAAGTAATTGAGCGTTAACAACAATTGATCCTCAAGCGCTAATGTATGAGGACGCCCTGATTTCTTTTTAAGTGATTCTGCTTTTGCTAAAACCTCGACCATTTCAGTAAAAACTTGCCGAGGTACGCCAACCAAGCGTTTGAATTCAGAATCTGAAAAATGGTTTAATTTCTGATATCTCATGACATTTATATGGGGATAGTTTTTACTTTCGCAAGAGGTCTATTGAATTAACGCTTTTGAATTAGCTCAATTCAACAAACAATAAACTTCACAATTCATATATATTAGATCTACGTATTGAATGCCTCTATCTGAATGATCAGCAATAAACAAACCGCGCACTATCTGAAACAACTGCAAGAACTCTACCCTTCTGCATTTAAAAGAAACTTTCTGCTTTATGGTCAAATCAAAACCAAAGGCATCTTAGATGAACTAAAAGAACTGATTCCCTTCGGTTTAGCACTCATGATTTTTGTGCCTTTGTCTTATGTTTTTTCCGAATTTATTAAATCCGTTCAACCCAAGTACGAAGGGTTCCAAGCCAGTGCTATCGCATCGTTAATCATCATGTTATTTTTCATGTTGGTTTCCCCTATCGTGCTGAAGCAAATGAAACACAGTAGTGTTTCCCTATATGCTCAGCTTAAAAACACTCCCATCAAACTCACAGCACTCATCCTAATACAGGCTTTGAATTTTGCATTTATTGAAAGCTGGTTCTTACAAGGGATATTATTCTTCTTTGCAATGAGTTTCGGTTTTATCAAATTTTACAAAGAAAATATGTACCGAGAAAAAACCACCAATGAACAATATTACTATCTTCAAGAAATTCGTCGTGCCTGCTATTGGAGTTATAAGCAGTCGGTAAAATTATATATTCAATTATTTTTTACCAACAAAAAATCAGAGCGCTTTAAACAGCTACAACATAAAAAAATTCAAATTGCAGATTTACATACACAACTGATGAATTATGAAAACAAACTCTGTATGACTCACAAACATATCGACATAGACAAATACCTAGATGAAATTCTATAAATATCATCTCAAACCGTAGTCTCAGCATTAATACCATCAATCTGATCTAATTTTTAAACACACACGATTGAATTGCTTGAAAATAAAACAAATAATCACTTTTAGACTTGCCAAGTGATATTTCGTCCTCTATTATTGCGCACATGCCCGAGTGGTGAAATCGGTAGACACAGGGGATTTAAAATCCCCCGCCCACAAAGCGTGCCAGTTCGAGTCTGGCCTCGGGCACCATTTTAATACTTCTTAAAGTGGTGCAATAAAACTTCCAGCTTTTAGCTGGTTTTTTTATACCTAAATTTTGAGTATGCTATTAGCTCATTTATGACGATTAATAATAATGATAAAAATTAAAGCTCTCATTTGTAGCACCTCACTATTTTTCTCAACCTTTTCTTTAAATACCTACGCAATCAATCCTCAGTCTCAGGCTGCTATCGATCAAGCAATCGAAGCCACTGAAGAAATTGGTGACTTATTTCCCGGCACAATTCAACGTATTTCAAATCGCTATATATTAAAGCGGTGCACTTCTGGTGGGGATAATTATGTGCTGGAATTTAGCAATCCAGAACATCAGAAAAAAATTGATAAACTCTTAGCAAGTAATAGTAAATTTTGGATCAATACTTTTGCTGTTTACCATGAGGTAAATGGTGAACACCATTTAAAAGTCAAAGATCTTTATGAAATTTTTAATGATCAAACTTGTCATTTAGATGATTTCTTAGAACAATTAGAAGAGAACCCTGAACTTTTTGAAGAGCTTAAAAAATTATTCCCACAAAAAAATAGAGAGTGAATTACCACTCTCTATTTGATACCAATTCTTCAATTTCGATTTCAAGATAACCTTCATCTTGCACAACCATCATCATTGCTTCCGCAATATAATCAGCCGCAGTATCATCAAGCGATGAGTCAAGATCTTCAAACTGAGGCTTCATTTCATTGATCTCTGAAACCGTTTTACCCGCCAAAATGTAAATCTCTGATTCAGAATTTACTTTTGCCAATTTCTTAGCAAACTGTTCAATCAGCTGTTTAATTTCAGCCACAAGAATATCGGGATAATATTCATCATCAAACATAGGAAGAAGTAAATCGTTAAACATATTAAAGCTCAAGTTTTAGCAATAACAAAAACCGTGTCTATATAACATAAACACGACAATTCACCTAATCTTTATGGTTTCCAATTATCGGCTCAAATTTTAGAGTACAACTAAGCTGCTCATTTAATTTAATAAATACAGAAAGCTAAGATTTTGTCGATTTTCACTACTTAAATTTTTTGCAATCTTTACTAAATCTACAAACGCTTGCTTCATCGCAAAAGAATCATTTTTGTCATTTTCAGCCAGTTGAATAATGTTATTCCAACTCATTAAGCCATCATATTGACCAGCCTTTAATTGTAGTCCATACGATGCATTAATAGGATTAATTTCAGTTTTTTGATATTTTTCAGTATTCTGATCCAGTACAAGGTGATCTTCAAGATGAGTACTCTAGATTGACGCCGAACCGCCCAAACTCATAAATGGATGTTTGGGCTAAAAGCTAATGCCGGACGTGATATATTCATTTTGTCTGGTGACCCAGGCGCTTATACAAGAAGTACAGAAGTATGGACTGCGATCATAAGGATCGATAAAACTTCTATTTGTATTTGGTCATTTTAAGCATTTTTAATTTGCTTGAATGGCGAGCGAGCACATCTAAGTTACAGCCAAAGTTGCCATCGGAAAGTTTAAAAGCTAAATGTTATGATTTATTTTTTTCATACAGAAACTTGATTCAATTATTAAGATTGAAAAGTTTAAATATCGTTATTTGTTATGTTTGATTTATGAATCATTTCATAGAAAACATCAAATCAACTTCTATACAGCCCCTATAATATCTATATTGATACAGCATCACCATAGCTCATAGCGAACCATGGTGATACTTTATTTTTTATTATACCGATGTAAGCGCTTGCCACATTTTTATTGCATCACGAGTTGCTTTTACATCATGCACCCGCACCATACACGCACCCTGCTGAACACTGAGCACATGCCCCATCACCGAACCCACAGCACGAGCTTCAGGCTCAACACCACCCAAGACCTCTCCAATAAATCTTTTTCGTGATAATGCAGAAAGCATCGGATAACCCAAATAATTAAGCTTATATAGCTCACTCAATAATTTTAAATTTTGCTGTGCATTTTTAGCAAAACCAAAACCTGGATCGATCATAATATTTTGAGCTCTAACACCAGCTTCAAGCGCATCATCAACTCTTTGCTGTAATTCATTCATCACCTCTACCACAACATCGTCATAATGAGCCAAATCATTCATGGTTGTAGGCTCACCACGCATGTGCATAATAATAACGGGAATATCCAGCTCTACTGCCGTTTTCAATGCTCCTGGACGCGTCAATGCTCTCACATCATTCCAAATATGAGCACCCGCTTTGACTGCCTCACGAATAACGCGTGGCTCAGAAGTATCTATCGATAAAATAATATTATGTTCCGATAGCGCTCTAACCACGGGCACAACACGTTGAATTTCTTCTTGCACTTTAACTGGACTCGCACCTGGACGTGTCGATTCACCACCAATATCGATAACAGTTGCACCATCAGCAATCATCGTTAGAGCATGAGCAACAGCATCATCTAGATGATTGTGCTTCCCCCCATCACTAAAAGAATCTGGGGTTACATTTAAAATACCCATCACATGAGCTTGGGATAAATCCAGACTCTTGTTTCCAAACTGCCAAATTTTCTTTGGTAAAGGCATTAGTTGCATGCATGATCCCTTTCGTACATATGTCAATATTCTACCAATAACTTGTTCTCATAAATGTAGATTTTGAACCACATACCTCAGCATTTATAAGCCAATAAAAAACCACCCGCAGGTGGTTTTTAGATCAAAAAAAAACGTCTTAAGTTAAACTTTAGGGAGTGAAGGCAATGGTGGTGGAGTAGCTGGACCATCTTCAGGTGTCACATCAAGCACAGGATTTTCTGCAACATACACCTTAGGTGGCTGTGGCTCACGTCCTTCCATAATGTCACGAATCTGGTCACGGTCAATCGTTTCCCATTCCATCAATGCTTTGACCATAGCATGTGCGATATCTTGATTATTTTCTAAAATATCACGTGCTACCTTATATTGCTCATCGAGAATACGACGGATTTCACGATCAATCTCAAGCTGAGTTGCTTCAGAAATCGTACGACTTCCTATATTCCCCATAAATGATTGCTGTGAATCATCTTCGTAAACCATCACACCCATTTTGTCAGACATACCGTACTTCGTTACCATTGCACGTGCCATTTTAGTTGCACGTTCAAAGTCGTTCGAAGCACCCGTAGACATTTGATTGATGAAAATCTCTTCAGCAATACGACCACCAAACAAAATTGAAAGTTCATTCAACATTTTATGCTTGTAATGGCTAATCGCATCTTGCTCAGGCAACTGCCAAGTCACACCCAAAGCCCAACCACGTGGCATGATTGTCACTTTATGGACTGGATCAGTCTCAGGCAGCATTTCCGCTACGATTGCATGCCCAGCCTCATGATAAGCCGTCGCACGACGCTCTTCTTCACGAAGCACCATCGACTTACGTTCAGGACCCATAAAGAGCTTATCTTTAGCATCTTCAAAGTCATGCATATCGACCGTGTTCTTGTTACGACGTGCAGCAAATAAAGCTGCTTCATTTACAAGATTCGCTAATTGTGCACCAGAGAAACCAGGGGTACCGCGTGCCAATACTTGAACATCCACACCCGTTACAGAAGGCAATTTTTTCAAATGTACATTTAGAATTTGCTCACGACCTTTAATGTCTGGCAGACCCACCATCACTTGACGGTCAAAACGACCTGGGCGTAGTAACGCTTTATCCAGTACGTCAGCACGGTTCGTCGCAGCAATAACGATAATACCTTCATTGCCTTCAAAACCATCCATCTCAACCAGCATTTGGTTTAATGTTTGCTCACGTTCATCATTACCACCACCTGTACCTGAACCACGGTGACGACCTACCGCATCAATCTCATCAATAAAGATGATACATGGTGCATGGCGTTTGGCTTGTTCGAACATGTCACGTACACGAGATGCGCCCACACCCACGAACATTTCAACAAAGTCAGAACCTGAAATACTAAAGAACGGTACTTTCGCTTCGCCAGCAATTGCTTTAGCAAGCAAAGTCTTACCTGTACCCGGAGGACCAACCATCAAAACACCACGTGGGATGCTTGCACCCAAACGTTTGAATTTTGTTGGATCTTTCAGGAAATCGACAACTTCTACAACTTCTTGTTTTGCCTCATCCGCACCAGCGACATCAGCAAATGTAATCTTGATTTGGTCTTCTGAAAGCATTTTTGCTTTGGATTTACCGAAGCTCATCGGACCATTTTTACCGCCTGCACCACCACCCATATTCCGCATAAAGAACATGAACAATAGGATAATCAATAGAACTGGGAAGCTCGCAATAAGAAGCTGCATCATCAAACCTTGACGTTGCGGTGCAGTACCTTCAACAACAACATTATTTTTGATGAGATTTGGCATCAATTCAGGATCTTGAATTGCTGGACGAATACTCTCAAAAGGAGAACCATTTGTTTTTTCGCCAGTTATTCTTTCACCATCAATGATGACTTGTTTAATTTGTCCAGCATTCACCGCCGCAACAAATTCTGAATAATTTAATGCTGAAGGCTTATCGCGGTCACTTACGTTACTGAATATAAGAATCAGCACGCCTAGAATAACCAGCCACAAAACGGCATTTTTGAAGAGATCGCTCAAAGCTTTATTCCCATATCAATCTAATTTGATCATACCAAAATTGGCTGACCTTTAACAAAAAGCAAGTAAAAGGATTCGCATTAAAATTTAAAATGTACAAAATGCACACTTTTTTCCTACTTGGCAAGTAGACTTTTAACGCTATTTCTTTTTACGGCCCTGTCCAATTAAAAAAACTTCTTTCGAACGCGCACGTGAAGCAGCAGGTTTAGATGTTTTTAATACAGCAAAACTATCAACAACTTGCTTACGAAATTCATCAAAACCAGTGCCTTGGAAAACTTTTACCACAAATTGACCCTTAGGTCCCAATACTTTGTTGGCAAAATCCAAAGCCAATTCACACAAATAAATTTGGCGCGGTTGATCTACAGCCTTGTTACCAGATGTATTGGGGGCCATATCTGAAATTACAACGTCTACTTGGCGTCCATCTAAAAGATTTAACAATTTTTCAAATACTTCTTCTTCTCGAAAGTCACCTTGTAGAAAGGTTACATCTGGTAAAGCATCCATATGTAAAATATCAGATGCAATCACAATACCTTTATCACCTACCAATTTACCCGCGATCTGAGACCAACTTCCTGGTGCAGCCCCCAAGTCAACCACCACCATACCAGGCTTAATCAGCTTGTACTTTTCTTGCATTTCCAAAAGCTTATAAGCCGCTCGAGCACGATAGCCTTCCTTTTGCGCTCTTTTTACAAAAGGATCATCTAGATGTTCTCTCATCCAGTCTCGACTACTTTTTGATAACTTTTGATTGGTAATGCGCGTCGCCATAACTCTTTAAATACATATTAATATATAACTTTTAATTGTACGTGAAATTTTAAAGCCTTGCAGTAGCGATCTGTATCTAATTAATCTTGATTAACATGTTTTTTCAAATCAGCTTTATCGATAATTTCTACAGAATTTAAAGCGTTTGAAGTTGGTATTTGCTATACTTAGCCGTTTTCAAATTTAGGTTATTTTTTATGGCGGCTTTATCTATTCAGGAACGCAAGCGTTTGCGTCAAATCGGACATGCACTTAATCCTGTGGTTATGATTGGCGGTCAAGGCCTAACAGAGAATGTGATCGAAGAAACGAATCGCGCTTTAAATGATCACGAACTAATCAAAGTTAAAGTGGTTGCTGAAGACCGCGAAGCTCGTGCTGCTTTGATTGCTGAAATCGCACAAGTAACTGCTGCTGAAACAGTTCAAACGATTGGTAAAATTGTTTTGCTTTATAAAAAAGCGCCAAAACAAAATGCAAAATTGTCAAACCTTGTTCGTCACGCACATTTATCTAACTAATCATTTAGAGCGGTTATTGCATGGCGAGTTATGAATTAAGTTCTTTTGATCGTTTTCAAGATATCTATCTGGTTGGCGCTATTGAACAAGCAAATGCTTTTACCCTTAATGTCGGTTATTGGGTTCGTGACCCCAATCAAATGATTGAATTCCCACCCATGGTTGCTGGCAATCCGCGACAAGATTTCCTTTGGGAAAACACCTGTTTTGAAATATTTATCGGTGTTAAAGGCGAAGATTATTATCGCGAAATTAATCTCTCCCCTTCCGAAGCATGGCAAGTGTATCAGTTTGAGGAGTATCGTTATCCTGAAGATATGCCTCCTCAAGCAGCTTATGATATTGAGCTCAATCAATCTAAAAAAACTCACTATGGTTTAAATGTGAGTTTAGATTTAACACAGTTCATGTTAGCCCATAAATTAAAGTGGGATAATCTCTTTATTGGCTTAACCGCAGTATTCAAAACAGCGAAAGGTATACATTATTATGCGATGCAGCATAGTAGCCCGACTGCTGACTTTCACAATAAACGTGATTGGCTACATACGTTCTAATGTGCATATTGTATTAGATAAATTTAAAAGTGAGGCTTAACCCTCACTTTTTTATTGCTCCCTTTTTACTTTCCTTCCTTATAAGAGTTTGATTATCCGCATATCCAAACACTCGCAAGGTTATGACGCTATTTTAAAACAATCATCAAATACTTGTTCTAGTTAAAGGCCAGAAATCACCCCAAAGATTAATTCATTGAATTCATAAAAATCTGTTCTACACCCCGATTTAAAAGCAAGAAAACCCTGATTAAAATCTCTCCATGAGTATTCTACTTATAGGTATATTAAGATATTAATGTGCGTTTAAATGCCTCTTCCATTCTGAATGATTTAGATGTCCTCAGTAGAAAAATATTTAGCAACTAGTCAGTTATTAATAGTCAGTCTTGCGATCTCATTGATAAAACTTAACTTTTGAATTATTGAGCAATTCTTGTGTTTAACCCTTTTTCTATCATGAATAAAAAGCAGACTTTGTTTTAAATTACAAGTCATATATCTACCTAAATCAGTGCAATTTAAATGGACTTTAGTCGTCTTAGTCCGTATAATGCCGTGTTAAGTTCAAGCGAGCAGACATAGGAGGGTGGGTTAAAAAAATAGCCTTCCTTTTTTTTCGTCTTCTCGCTTTTTTACAGCCTAAATTTCAGGAGCTTTGGTTTGAGCACCCCAGCAATTTTAGCCCTTGCCGACGGAACTATCTTTAAAGGTACTTCTATTGGTGCATCGGGTAGTACGACTGGTGAAGTCGTTTTCAACACTGCCATGACTGGCTATCAAGAAATTTTGACTGACCCGAGTTATGCACAACAACTTGTGACTTTAACTTACCCACATATCGGTAATACAGGTTGTAATGACGAAGATGCTGAATCAGGTCGCATTCATAAAGTATGGGCGAATGGATTAATTATCCGTGACCTTCCTTTATTGCACAGCAACTTCCGCGCTACACAATCATTAGGTGAATACTTAGAACAACATAATGTTGTAGCAATTGCTGATATTGACACACGTAAGTTAACACGTATTTTACGTGATAAAGGCGCGCAGAACGGTTGTATCCTTGCTGGCGAAAATATCACGGCTGAAGAAGCTTTAGAAAAAGCACGTGCATTTGGTGGGTTAAACGGTCTAGATCTTGCAAAAGAGTGCTGTGACCCTGAAGGTTTTGAATGGACGACCGGTTCTTGGACGCTTGGTCAAGGTTTCTCTCAACCTGAACTTAAATTCCATGTCGTTGCATACGATTACGGTGTCAAAACCAACATCTTACGTATGCTTGCAGATCGCGGTTGTAAATTAACGGTTGTACCTGCACAAACTCCTGCTACTGACGTGCTTGCGTTGAATCCAGATGGCGTGTTCTTGTCGAACGGCCCTGGCGATCCAGCTGCATGTGACTACGCAATTGAAGCTGTAAAAACAATTGTTGAAGATGCTCGCAACATCCCTGTTTTCGGTATTTGCTTGGGTCATCAAATCCTTGCTTTAGCAAGTGGCGCTAAAACTGTGAAAATGCCTCACGGCCATCATGGTGCCAACCATCCTGTGCAGAATATTGAAACTGGCATAGTGATGATTACTTCTCAAAACCACGGCTTCGCTGTAGATGCAGATACTTTACCTGCAAACTTGAAAGCAACGCACAAGTCTTTGTTCGATCAAACCCTTCAAGGGATTCATCGTACTGACAAACCTGCGTTCAGTTTCCAAGGTCACCCAGAAGCAAGCCCTGGCCCACATGACTGCGCACCGTTGTTCGATCATTTCATCGAACTTATCGAAGCATCTAAGAAGTAATTAAGGAAGCGATCATGGCTAAACGTACAGATATTAAAAGCATCTTAATTATTGGTGCAGGTCCGATTGTCATCGGTCAAGCATGTGAGTTCGATTACTCAGGTGCTCAAGCGTGTAAAGCGTTGCGTGAAGAGGGTTACCGCGTTATTTTGGTTAACTCTAACCCTGCAACCATTATGACTGACCCGACCATGGCAGATGCAACGTATATCGAACCGATTACGTGGCAAACTGTTGCTGCGATCATTGAGAAAGAACGTCCAGATGCTGTTCTTCCGACAATGGGTGGTCAAACTGCATTGAACTGTGCCCTTGCGTTAGACGCAAACGGCATTTTAGAAAAATACAATGTTGAATTGATTGGTGCATCTAAAGAAGCGATTGAGAAAGCTGAAGATCGTAAACTTTTTGACCAAGCCATGCGTAAAATTGGTCTTGAATGTCCAAAAGCTGACATTGCAGAGTCAATGGAAGAGGCTTTAGCCATTCAAGCTCGCTTCGGCTTCCCTGTAATCATTCGTCCATCATTCACGATGGGTGGTTCAGGTGGTGGTATCGCATACAACCGCGAAGAATTCATCGAGATTTGTGAACGTGGTTTCGATCTTTCCCCGACTAAACAATTATTGATCGATGAATCTTTAATTGGTTGGAAAGAATACGAGATGGAAGTTGTTCGTGACAAAAACGACAACTGTATCATTGTATGTACCATTGAAAACTTCGATCCAATGGGCGTACACACCGGTGACTCAATCACGGTTGCTCCTGCGCAAACGCTGACAGACAAAGAATTCCAATTACTACGTAATGCTTCTTTAGCTGTTTTACGCGAAATTGGTGTAGAAACAGGCGGTTCTAACGTTCAGTTCGGTATTTGCCCGAAAACTGGTCGTATGGTTGTAATCGAGATGAACCCGCGTGTATCACGTTCATCTGCTTTAGCATCTAAAGCGACTGGTTTCCCAATTGCAAAAATCGCAGCGAAATTGGCTGTAGGTTATACGCTTGATGAATTGAAGAATGACATCACGGGCGGTACAACACCTGCGTCATTTGAGCCTGCGATTGACTACGTAGTCACGAAAATTCCTCGCTTTAACTTCGAGAAATTCCCACAAGCTGACGCAACTTTGACCACTCAGATGAAATCTGTGGGCGAAGTGATGGCGATTGGTCGTAACTTCCAAGAGTCTATGCAAAAAGCACTTCGTGGTTTAGAAGTGGGTGCATCTGGCTTTGATCCAAAAATCGAAGTGGGTACTGAAGGCGCGCGTGAAAAAATCTTGGTTGAGCTTAAAGTTCCAGGACCAGATCGTATTTGGTTTATTGCTGACGCGTTCCGTCATGGCTTTAGTTTAGATGAAGTTTTTGCTGCAACCAATATCGATAAATGGTTCTTGATCCAAATCGAAGACATCGTTAAAACTGAAAACGAAATCAAAACTTTAGGTTTTGGTGATTTAAATGCCGACAACGTCCGTGCATTTAAGCGTAAAGGTTTATCAGATCTCCGTATTGCAGACTTGATGGGGATTTCACAAAAGCAATTCCGTAAACACCGTTGGAACTTGGGCGTAACACCAGTTTACAAACGTGTTGATACCTGTGCAGCTGAATTCGAATCTGATACAGCATACATGTACTCAACTTACGACGAAGAGTGTGAAGCGAACCCATCAACACGTGACAAGATCATGGTGATCGGTGGCGGTCCTAACCGTATTGGTCAAGGTATCGAGTTCGATTATTGCTGTGTACACGCGGCTCTTGCAATGCGTGAAGATGGCTATGAGACCATCATGGTTAACTGTAACCCTGAAACGGTTTCAACAGATTACGACACATCAGATCGTTTGTACTTCGAACCAATTACGCTTGAAGATGTTTTAGAAATTGTACGTATCGAGAAGCCTAAAGGCATCATCGTTCAGTACGGTGGTCAAACACCTTTGAAATTGGCGCGTGCTTTAGAAGAAGCGGGTGCCCCAATTATCGGTACATCTCCTGACGCAATTGACCGTGCAGAAGACCGTGAACGTTTCCAACAAATGATTCAACGTTTACAACTTCGCCAACCAAACAACAGCATCGTAAAATCTGCTGAAGAAGGTATGGCTGAAGCTGCGAAAGTAGGTTATCCATTGGTTGTTCGTCCATCATATGTACTTGGTGGTCGTGCGATGGAAATCGTGTACAACGATGAGGAATTAAAACGCTACTTACGCGATGCAGTTCAAGCATCTAACGAAGCACCTGTTCTTCTTGACCGTTTCTTAGATGACGCGATCGAAGTTGACGTGGACTGCGTATCTGACGGTAAAGACGTTGTGATCGGCGGCATCATGCAACATATTGAACAAGCGGGTATTCACTCAGGTGACTCAGCATGTTCGATTCCTCCTTACTCATTGTCTAATGAAGTACAGGACGAAATGCGTCGTCAAACCATCGCTATGGCAAAAGAGCTTGGCGTAATCGGTTTGATGAACGTACAGTTTGCGGTTAAAGGCACTGACGTTTACATCTTAGAAGTGAACCCACGTGCATCACGTACTGTACCGTTCGTATCTAAGTGTATCGGTGAGTCTTTAGCGAAAGTAGCTGCACGTTGTATGGCGGGTCAATCTTTAGAATCTCAAGGATTCACAAAAGAGATTATCCCAACTCACTTCTCTGTGAAAGAAGCGGTATTCCCATTCAACAAGTTCCCGGGTGTAGACCCAGTTCTTGGGCCTGAGATGAAATCTACAGGTGAAGTGATGGGCGTAGGTAAAACTTTCGGTGAAGCATTCTACAAAGCAGTTTTAGGTGCGAACGATCGTTTACCTGGTCTACCGACTGAAGGCGAAATCAAACACGCATTTATCTCTGTTCGTGACTCTGATAAACCTCGTGTTGTTGGTATTGCGAAACAACTTGTTGAATATGGCTTTAAAGTTATCGCAACTGGTGGTACTTTTGATGTCATCAATGCGGCTGGTATTGAATGTGAACGTGTAAATAAAGTCACTGAAGGTCGTCCAAATATTGTGGACCGCTTGAAAAATGGCGAAATTCACCTCATTATTAATACAACTGAAGGTAAACGAGCTCAGCAAGATTCATTCTCGATTCGTCGTTCTGCCCTTCAAGGCAAAGTGTATTACACAACGACATTGAATGGTGCTGATGCAGTATGCCAAGCTTTAGCAATTAAATTACCAATGGATGTTTATCGCTTGCAAGATTTAAGCGTAGGTTAATACCCGATCCGATAAGACCCGTCACCTTATCGGTGGCGGGCTTTTTTTCATTTATAGACTCAGTATTTTGACTAAATACATTAATTGAGGGACAACAATGCAACGTTATCCTATGACTCCCCAAGGCAAAGAAGCTTTGGAAAAAGAATTACATCAATTGAAAACAATTGATCGTCCACGTATTACTGCAGCAATTGCTGAAGCGCGTGAACACGGGGATTTGAAAGAAAATGCAGAATACCATGCTGCGCGTGAGCAACAGGGTTTCTGTGAAGGCCGTATTCAAGATATCGAAGGTAAATTGGGTGCAGCTCAGTTGATCGACGTAAAAGATCTTGAGCAAAATGGTCGCGTGGTTTTCGGTGTGACAGTGACGATTGAAAACTTAGACACTGAAGAGCAAAAGACGTATATGATCGTTGGCGATGATGAAGCTGACTTTAAGATTAATAAGATCTCTGTCAACTCTCCGATTGCTCGTGGTCTTTTAGGCAAAAGCGAAGGTGATGAAGCAAAAATCACAACACCTCAAGGTGAAGTGGAATATGAAATTGTGAAAGTCGCATACATCTAATACACTAAGGGCTGATTATTCAGCCCTTTTTTAGAATTATAAAAATGAAATCAATAATTAAAATTATTATAGTTTTGATCATCACTTTCGTTATGGCCAATCAAGATCGACCTACTATCCATCTCACTTGCAGTATTCCCAAAGACCAATTAGAACCTATTGCCAAAACACACGTCACACAGACAATTACAACTAGACTTGAATTTGAGAACTTAATTCAAACGATCCATCAGGATGATTTTGATCATTCAACTTTAAAATTGGTGAGTTTGGATTCAATCAATCAACCTGATTATCAAGATACGATTTTACTAAATGATGGAAGTTGCATTCGGGCAAAATTTAGCAAGGATCAACTCGAATATTTAGTCTATATCTTACCAAACGGTAAATTTGGTTGGGATGAACAAGCTCTACTTGCCAAGATCCTTAACCCATTTATTTATGAAAATCTTAATAGTAATTTTGATTTTTATAAAATTGCCAATGGTTTAGATATTTTTGATGATAAACAAGATGCTAGAAATTTTAAGCTTAGTAATAAATTTCGCACTTTCCAAACTTTATTCTTAATGAATAAAAAAAAGAGAAATCTCAGCATCATGATTTATAAATAGGTTTAGAACTATCTTAAACCACGATAAAATAAGATTCGCCTGATTCCATAATTTTTATATGTCTGAACAACTTATCAACTCCCCTGTTAAACATTGGTGTGAATTTGAATTTATTTCGAAAACGGTGAAAAACCCGAATATTCATATCAAGGGCAATTACAGTTACTACTCTGCATATTGGGATCAGGGATTTGAGCGTTGTGTGGTACGTTATTTACATGACAAGCCATCTACACCTGAGAAACCGATTGATCAGCTCTATATTGGTAATTTTGTTTGTTTTGGCGCTGAATGCGTGATTATGATGGGTGGTAATCAATTGCATCGTACCGATTGGATTTCAGCCTTTCCTTTTGATACACGTAGCTTTGTACCTGCTGGAGATACAATCATTGGCGATGGTTGTTGGATCGGTTCTCGTGCGATGATTATGCAAGGTGTCACACTGGGGGAAGGTGCTGTAGTAGCAACTGGTGCTGTGGTCACTAAAGATGTTCCTCCTTATGCAGTCGTCGGTGGTGTGCCTGCCAAACTGATCAAATATCGTTTTTCTGAAGAAGACATAGAAAAACTGCTTTCGTTAAAATTATATGACTTAGATGAAAAGCAGTTTTTAAAAATGCGTGAGCAGTTGCAGACGGATGATGTTGATTCAATGGTTAAATATTTATCTATTTTAAATCACGGAATGGAATAATAGTCGTTGAATATTTTTTCGTTTTTTTCTGCGTTTCTGGTACATTTGACGGCCAATTATAATCTGTATAATTAAAAATCCATTGGTAATACTTTTGACCAATATCTTGAAATTTAATACTTAATAACGTTCCTGATTCATCATGGCAATGGATGACTATCTGATAATCTTTTTCTGAGAAACATGCGCGAATCATTTCTGAAGAATAAAAAAGTTGATCAGCTATCGCCAATTTATATTCTCCATTACTAGATAATTTAATGAAATCTGCATATTGCTCACTCCTACCTCCACCTGAATAACCAACAAACCAATCATCAATGATTGCAATTGAAAATTCAGTTTTGTTTAATGGATACAAAGCTGGATAGATTTTAATACTTGTTCTATGAAGTCCTTCCTCATCTCCTGTACTATCATGAGAATGCTTATAATCTTTAAATTTCCATTGATCTAATAACGTGAATTTATCGCTCAATTTATGTAATTTAAAAAGACTCGGGGCAGGATCAATTAGATAATAATATGGCTCAGTTGAGCCTTTTACACGATATAATTTAGTTTTATCACTAATGCACCTAATTCCTAATTGCTCACAAATTAAAATAACAGTCTGACCCCCTATATGACTTTCAATTAAGGGTTGAGCACGTATTTTAGCGTCTGCGTAAAGGTTACTAACAGCTAAATTAAAGATTATAAAAATATATATTTTTATTAAGATTTTCATCTTTTCTTTTTTTTTAAAATTTTGTTAATCCTATCTTATTACATAACACCATATGAATAGACTACTCCTAGTCAAATCATTCATACTTATTGTAATTAAATACTTAAAAATTAATAACTCAATGATTTTAATAAAAAAACCTATGTAATTACTAGGTTTTATTCTGGATTAATACAGTATATGATCAAGTTGAAAGAACATTTTTCATTTCGCTTGAAATGAATTTCATAACGGTGATAAGGAGATTGACATGGCTTACCAAAACATACTTGTACCAGTAGACGGTTCAGAACTCGCGCTAAGCGTTATAAAACATGCGGCTGAACTTGCAAAAGCATTCAATAGTAAAGTGACCATCGTAGAAGTAATGACACTCGATCCTTATATCGCAGCAGAATATTTATCTGCGGGACAAACCAATGCCATGATTGAACGTGCACGTGAATTCATTCAATCAAACATTGAAGCGGCAAAAGCACAATTTGAAGCACAAGGCGTTACAGCTGAAACTAAACTTTTAGAAGGTGAAAGTATTTCACGTACGATTATCAAAGCTGTCGACGAACTTAATGTTGATCTGATTGTACTCAGCTCTCATGGTCGTAGTGGACTTAAAAAACTATTAATGGGTAGCGTAGCACAAAGTCTAATTACTGAATCCAAAGTACCTGTTTTTGTTGTAAAACAATAACTTTATCAGAGTTAAATTAAAACACCTCATCCGATAGTGAATGGGGTGTTTTTACTTAAAAGCATTTAAATTCACTGTGAAAGTACAATAATTAGATGACCCAACCAAAATCTTTAAAATTTATTTTGCCATTTTTTATCACAACACCTTCACTTAACAATCGAGTCTGTTGTTCATTAAAGCCATGATCATCTAATCGGCTTAGGCTAATTCTTCCTTGAGCATTAATCACCCGATGCCATGGCACATCATTCGTATCATCCATTCGGCTCAGCACTTTTCCAACCAATCGTGCATGCCTTGGCAATCCAGCGAGTGCTGCAACCTGTCCATAACTGGCAACCTTACCCAATGGAATATTCGAAACGACGTTCAAAATCATGATCGCAAGCTCATCGCTTGAGCTTTGAAGAGACTCAGCCATTGGAGTATCCGTTTTAGACATCAGTTCATTAGATTTAATGTGCATAAATTGACCTAAATTTAATATTCAATAGGCATTAGGCAAATGCATTTTTAGAATTGCTATTTTACTCTGAAAATTAGAATAAAAATTTCAAAAATAGCATTTTGCAACCTCACCTAAAATCACCTAAAATCACCTAAAACGAGTAGAAAAATGAAAAGGACTTTTCAACATATTTTGCTGTCTTCATCGATCGCATTAGGCTCATTATCCATATTGACTGTTCCTACTACGACCTCTGCCGCACCTTCTATTAACATCCAAAGTGTTTTACAACAAGAACGAACTTGGGCTGGTATGCAAACCAAGCGCGTGAAAGTTGGTGATATCGAATGGGCATATAGCGAAGGTGGAGCAAAAGGTAAACCCGTGATTATGTTAGTTCACGGGCTTGCAGGGAGTCGTGACAATTGGAATCGTGTTGCGCGATATTAAACACCGCATTATCAAGTCATCATTCCTGATTTACCTGGTCAAGGTGATAGTAAAGCACCGAATGATTTTGATTATTCAATTCCCAATTTAACAGAAAAGTTGCGTCGTTTTGCCGAAGCGATTCAAGTTGAAAAAGATTTACATATTGCTGGTCACTCCATGGGAGGTGCTATTTCACTGCTTTATGCGGCTCAATATCCGATTGACACAAAATCACTTTTCTTAGTCAATTCAGCAGGTGTATTCAAATCAGCGAATACTCCTTATCTTAAAGATCCCAATTTGCTTCGTAATTTTGTTGTCGCTAAACCTGGTGATTTTGATCGTCTCTTTAAAATTGCAGCGCAACCTCCACCTTTTATTCCGAATGAACTTAAGGTCGAACAAGAAAAGTTGATGATCTCAAATGCTGTAAATACATCAAAATTAATTGAACAGCTTATTTTAATGTCTAAATCATTCACACCCGATACTTTTGCGATTGCAGCAAGATCGATAGATCAACCCACGCTCATCGTTTGGGGAGAAAAAGATCAAATTATCAATGTCGAAGCTGCGACTGAATTAAAAAGTTTACTCAAGAATGCTCAAGAACCGATTATCTTAAAAGGTGTTGGACACATGCCCCTGCTTGAACAAGAGCAGCCACTTGTGAAAGCGTATTTAAAATTTTTAAGTACTGTCAAATAATATCGTTGTTCACGAGATCAACTTTGGTCTCGTCAATTTAAATCTCTCTATTCCCTATTCCCTATTCCCTATTCCCTATTCCCTATTCCCTATTCCCTATTCCCTATTCCCTATTCCCTATTCCCTATTCCCTATTCCCTATTCCCTA